>CAITOC010000046.1 GCA_903893925.1 Candidatus Moraniibacteriota bacterium | reverse complement strand
GACTCCCTATAGGGAGTCGAACTCCTCTAGTACTCCTCTAGTAGCGATACAAAATGAAGATATTTCGATATTAGGCTTTATGGACTATTTCCATTCTACCACATCTTCCCACAGAAAAAACGGCCTGTGGGCCGTCTTCGAAGTCAATTTCTGAACCTTTGAAAATCATGGTCTTGGCGGTGACCTACTCTCCCCCGCCATCACAGCGAAGTACCATCGGCGCGGACAGGCTTAACTGCCGAGTTCGGAATGGGATCGGGTGTACCCCCGTCGCAAAAACCACCAAGACTATGATTTCCAAAGAGGTCAGAAGCTTCCTGTTGCCAACCGAAAAAAGAAAAGAATAGAAGGTATGTAGATATATTAGTACTTCTCGACTCAACCCCTCGCGGGGCTTCCATCTGAAGCCTATCAACCTCGTCATCTCCGAGGATATCTTTCCCGTACAAGTACGGGATACTGCCTTATCTCGAGCCTGGCTTCCCGCTTATATGCTTTCAGCGGTTATCCTACCCGAACATAGCTACCGAGCAGTGCTCCTGGCGGAACAGCTCGTACACCAGAGGTTCGTTCTTCCCGGTCCTCTCGTACTAGGGAAGAGATCTCTCAAGCAGTGGCGCCCACAGCAGATAGGAGACCAACCTGTCTCACGCATAATTACTCAACCATTTTTCCGTATCCTACGGAAAATGATACCTCATCCGTTACCGGATGTATGGACTATACCACCATCTCACTTCCGAGATGATCGACGTGTTAGCCCTCTCCCAGGTACTGTAGTTTGGAGAGGACTCCTCCTCTGCCCGAAGGCAGTGGAAAGTCTCTACGGGGTCAATATACGCTTTTTTCTCTTCTTGGAATAATTCAATTCTCGAAAAGAGTCTACGAGTTTCATCAATGATTCAAAATCACACTCATTCTTCACGAGCGGTTTTTGTCTCAGTATCTCAAGCAATATTCCGGCTTGTTCTTTCTTCAGGAATAAGTACGGGCCAACACAGGAGAGAAACGTCTCAATCGATTCCTTGCGGCCGATCGTGTATTCCATAATCCCGTCTTTCCGTATTCTCATACCTCCAAGACCGATCCGAGCGCAGAGCGACTCGAATTTCTGTCTGGATTTCGACGATTGAAAGAAAACGATATATGGAGCCACTTGATATCCGTACCGGTACGTCCGATTCGGTTTCAGGCGAACATATATGCTTCCATCCGCATCGAGAAAGCCAGCCAAATACGCTTTCGTTTCAGATGAAACTGATTGATTCAGCATATACGACTTCCCTCGGTATTATCCTAACACACGACAGGTTGAATCGCAATGTGTCGTTAGGACTTCACCGATATGAGTCGATTTGTGCATCCTCCCGTCACCGGAAGGAGCCGCCAAATTGACGGTTTGAACCCAGCTCACGTACCGCTTTAATTGGCGAACAGCCAAACCCTTGGGAGCTTCTTCACCCCCAGGATGCGATGAGCCGACATCGAGGTGCCAAACCTTGCCGTCGATATGGACTCTTGGGCAAGATCAGCCTGTTATCCCCAGGGTAACTTTTATCTGATGATCTTCCACGCTCCTACGAGCGATGGTCGGTTCACTAACTTCTTCTTTCGAAACTGATCGACTGATCGGTCTTTCAGTAAAGCTGGCTTGTGCGTTTGCGCTATCGGCCCGATTTCCATCCGGACCTAGCCAACCTTTGTAAACGCCTCCGTTGCCTTTTAGGAGGCGACCGCCCCAGTCAAACTACCCACCAGGCACTGTCCCCCCGCCGGTTTCACGGCGGCAGGTGAGAAGCGACATCTTTGCAGGGTGGTATTCCATTTGTGGCTCCGCCCCGACCGGAATCGGGGTTTCAAAGCCTCCCACCTATACTCGGCAACAAAAATATCGCGTCAATACCAAGCTATAGTAAAGCTCCATGGGGTCTTTTCGTCTTGCTGCAGGTCGACGGCATCTTTACCGTCATTGCAATTTCACCGGGATCTTCGTTGAGACAGTTTCCAAGTCGTTACGCCTTTCATGCAGGTCAGAACTTACCTGACAAGGAATTTCGCTCTGTAGTGTTATTCTCATCGTCGCCGATGAGCACGGACTCTCTTTTCCCGTTCACACGGGCTTAGCGTTTGGTCTCTGAGGATTCTAAAAACCTCGAAGCTTTCTTGTGATTCATCTTTTCAACACTCTTTGCGATCACCATCATTCCCTTTTCCGTTAGATGCTTTTTTAATGACATCTGACGAAGAATAAAGGAAAAATGTTTGAAATCTTCTTTCTTGGCCGTTCGGAGCCGATGTTCCTCAAAGAATGGTATTATTATTCCTCGAAGTTCTTCTTGTGACCGGACACAGTACCGATACACGTGTTCCCGATGGTTGTCATACCGTCGATTCACGAATATCTTCCCACATCCGAAGAAGTTTCGGAGTATCTCGAGCGAAGCCTTACTTTTCCCGCCTTGCGTGACCACGAATTCCGGAAATATCTGCCATCCAGTCTTCGTTGTGGCGTTCCTTATAAAACTCACCGAGAAACATCCTTCACCATCAACATACCCCGTTATCCAGCCAACGGTTTTCAGTCTTTCCTGCTGATTGTCTGGCGTCTCGTCCGATGGACGAAACACACTGATCGATTTGTCACTTGGCATACCGTTCTATGGAACAATTATACCATAGTATCGTCAGATACTCCAGGGTTTCCAGCATATGGCTAAGTATTTTGGACCTATCGATTTTCATCGATAGAAGCAATTACTTTTCCTTGTCTGTAATACTATCTTGTTCTGCCGTTTATCCACTTCCTACAATCGTCCCAGTCCTTCTGAAACCTTTGACAAGTTTCAGAACCTTAGGACGATTATAGTTATCGCCGACGTTCACCGGCGCTTCGGGGATTGGCGTGAACCGCTCCCGTTAACGTTCCGGCACTGGTCAGGCGTCACCCCCTATACTTCCCCTTGCGGGTTTGCAGAGAGCTGTGTTTTTGATAAACAGTCGCTTGGAAAACTTTCGCTGCGGCCGACTCTTACGAGCCGGCAAGACATCTTGCGAACGTACGTCTAGCTTTTTTGCCGAGTTCCTTAACGAAGACTCTCCCGTTCACCTTAGGCTACTCGCCCAGTTCACCTGTGTCGGTTTGCGGTACGGTCGGATATATACGAACCTTAGAAGCTTTTCTTGGCACTCCGCTCCCCCTTCTTTCCCCGCATTGCTGCGGAAATCGGATCGTTCCTCGGACTATTGCCCCGTGGATTTGCCTGCGGGACATCCTCGAAACGCTCACATCAATCCAATAAGATGCAAGAGGTACAGGAATGCGTCACTCCATCGAATATATACCCGGTGCAGGAATATTAACCTGCTGGCCATCGACTACGCCTTTCAGCCTCGCCTTAGGACCGACTAACCCTGGGACGATCAACGTGGCCCAGGAAACCTTGAACTTTCGGTGTGTGAGGATCTCACTCACATTGCGGTTACTCATTCCAACATTCTCACTTCCGTACGCTCCACGGGGGGTCGCCCCGCCCGCTTCTATGTATACGGAACGCTCTCCTACCATCGTATCTTACGATACAATCCGCAGCTTCGGTACCATGTTTGAGCCCCGTTACATTGTCGGCGCGAAGTCTCTTTACTAGTGAGCTATTACGCACTCTTTAAAGGATGGCTGCTTCTAAGCCAACCTCCTAGGTGTCAGAGAAACTTCACTTCCTTTCCCACTGAACATGGATTTTGGGACCTTAGCTGGCGGTCTGGGCTGTTTCCCTTTTGAGTTCCGAGCTTAGCCCCGGAATTCTGACTGCCCTGATAACATACCTCGGCATTCGGAGTTTGGTTGAAGACCCTACGGCAAGCCGCGAATCCTCATCCAGTAGCTCTACCTCCGAGGCAGAGTGTCAGGACGCTAGCCCTCAAGCTATTTCGGAGAGAACCAGCTATTGCCGAACTCGATTGGAATTTCTCCTCTACGCTCAAGTCATCCCCGAGAGTCGCACGACTCGTGGGTGCGGGCCTCCACGCGGTTTTACCCGCGCTTCACCCTGCTCAAGCGTAGCTCGTCCGGCTTCGGGTCTTGTCCATGCGACGATCGCCCTTATCAGGCTCGCTTTCACTATGTCTCCGGAGTTTTCACCCCCTTAGACATGCCGCATAGAACAAACTCGTTGGATCGTGCTACAAAAAGCACGCCGTCACCCGCGCATCACGCTACGCACGATACGCGAAATAAAAATGCAAAATGCAAAAATAAAAATTATGGTATCCGCCATCGGCGGATTCGACATCTTTTCACTTTGAACTTTACGTTTTTCATTCACATCACACGAAGTGTGATGCGCAGGCTCCGACTCTTTGTCAGCATGTGGTTTCAGGTCTATTTCACCTCCCTTTCGGGATACTTTTCACCTTTCCCTCACGGTACTAGTTCGCTATCGATCTTGAATGATATTTAGCCTTGGAAGTTAGTGCTCCCTGATTCAAACGGGATTTCTCCGGTC
>CAITOC010000045.1 GCA_903893925.1 Candidatus Moraniibacteriota bacterium | reverse complement strand
TACTCCCTTTTCGAAAGGGAGATATCGATTACAGTACAAGCGAAGAAAGATATGTCTCCCCCTTTCGGGAAGGGGGAGCGAGGGGGATTTGTGATTGCGGATTGAGCATTTTTACTTTATAATAAATAAAACGTCGATTTTGTGCTTATCTTAGCACCAGAGAGGGAATCTCAGCTACCTAATCGGGAACCAGTGCCAAATCTGAAAGACGGATGGATCCCGAAGGCTAAACCTTCGGAGAAGGTTTAGCCTTCGATTTACGGGAGAGATTGTGGAAGAAGGGTAGATTTTGCTCTTTTTCATTTTACATTTTTTCCTTATTTCCATTTTGACCTTCAGTCCGAACGTGGTAGTATAGGAAAAAGAATGTATGGAATTCCGAAAACGTCACAAGAAACTCTATCTCTTCTGGATGATTTCCTCGATGCTCGTCGCCCTCTCGATGGTGGTGTTTTTGTTGGCACCGGTATTCTATTCCCGATAGAGCCGAGCGTCCGCGCACATTGTTTATGATAAAAATACCGTTGTTCGCGAAACTGATACTGCTGGTGTTGGTCATCGGGACGGGGGTGGTTCTTTCTTCCGGATGGAAGGAAATGGAACGGTCGAAGCGGATCGAAGCCGAAGTCGAAGCGCTCCGTCAGGAGGCCGATACGATTCGTGGCGAGAACCGGACTATCGGTGAAAAGATATCCTTTTTTTCCACCGGATCGTTCGAGGAACGGGAGGCGAAGGAAAAGCTCGGTATGAAAAAACAGGACGAGGAGGCGGTCGTCTTGGATACGGGAGTCGTGCTCGGTGCGGATACGTCGGATACGTCGGGAAACGATCCGATCGGCACTTCCGCCGATGTGCCCAATTATCGGAAATGGGCGGTCTATTTCGGCGTAGGAACGTACAGATAACAGAAACACTATGAGTCGGATCGACGACAACATGAAGATCGTGAGGAGACTGTGGCAGGAATGGAAAATCGGTTCCTGGTTGTTCGGGTTTGGAAGTGCTCTCATCGTGGTGATTGCCTTCACTTTTGCGTTTGCCTATGCCGCTCCCAACTCCTGGGATATTACAGGGATGATCCGGAGCCAGTTGCCGTTGCCTATGGTGACGGCCGGATGGTCGGACGCCGCTTCGTTTCGTGATGTCGCCACCGACCTTGCTTCGGTACGCCGTTTTTATGAGAGCCAGGATTTTTCCACGGTCGGTCTGCGTGTCGATTTCACGACGGAGGACGGGAAGAAACGGCTGAAGATCCGCGAACGCGAAATCATCAACCGGGCACTTGAAAACGACGCTATCGCACGAGCTGCCGCACGCGATGGGATTAGAATCTCTGATGCGGACGCACAGAAGGCGGTCGCGGACCAGCTGAGTATGCAAGGGAATGATCCGAACGCCGTGAAGGATCGGCTCATGAAGCTGTATGGATGGACCATACCGGAATTCACCGGAAAAGTCGTGCGCCCAGCGCTTTTCGAGGAAGCTCTCCGGAAACGATTCGAGGCGGATACAACTAATTTTGTCGAAGCGAAGAAGAAAGCTGAGATGGCCCGGAAGCGTCTCGATGACGGCCGGTCGTTCGCCGATGCCGCCACAGAGTTTTCCGAGGGAAAAACAGCGGGCAACGGAGGTGATATGGGATGGTTCCCGTATGCGGACCTCGCAGCATCCTTGCAAGACGCCGCCAAGAATCAGAAGATCGGTGTCCCGGGCGATGTCATCGAAAGCGACCTCGGATTCCATATCCTGCTTATCAATGAACGGAAGACCGAGAATGGGAAGGACCTTGTCGAGCTGAGCCAGATCTTCGTGAAGAAAAAGACCTTCGGCGATTGGCTGACATCGGAACTTCAGGGAATGTCTATCCATGTATTGGCGCCGGAATATGAATGGAATCAGGATGCCGCCAGGGTGGAATTCCATGATCCAGCGCTGCGTCAGTTCGAGGCGAACCTCCTCCAAAACTCTCAAGGGGATGCCTCGGTCATTTTCTAAGACCATTCCAGCTTTGAATGTAGCCCTGCGAGACTCTTGGTTTTTGATGGGGAATGTTTATAATGGACGCGGAAGGGAATGATACCGAATGAACCTAAACACCGTACGGTTTAGAGAGGCCAGGCCTCCAATTGGAGGCCTGGCCTCTAAAGCCGACCTACCAAAATCAAGTTGATCCGGTATAACCATCCGAGGACCGTCCTCGGAGGAGGGGTTGGGAAAGAAGCTGGTGAAAGAATAATGCGGTCGTCAAAGTAGACACTATTTTTCGTCCATACGCTTGCGTGAAAGGGCTCTTTGCGGGTAGAGTGCATATATATGAAACCTCCCGTTTGGAAACCGCTCTATCTCCTGCTTCGCTTATTCGGTGCACCGGTCGCATGGGAAGTATCCGCTGGTGCGGCCGTGTTCCGTACCGTGAATGGCCGGCGGCTTTTTCTCGTACTCCGGTATCCGAGCGGGCATTTCGATTTTCCCAAAGGACATGTCGAGGCTGGTGAAACCGAGGAAGAGGCACTCCGCCGCGAGACCGAGGAAGAGACGGGAATCAGGACCCTTCGCATCCTTCCCGGTCGTACGAGCATCCGGTATTTCTATTCCGCAAGGGGAGAAGAGCGGGGATGGCGGGTTCGTGAAGGGAGGGGACTGTGGATTTTCAAGGCGGTGCATTTCCGACCGGCGGAAACGACCGAGTCGGCCGTGCGGATTTCCGACGAGCATATCGGTTTTGAATGGCTCCCGTATGATGAAGCCCGCCAGAAACTCACATTTGAGAATGCCCGAAAAGTGCTCGATATGGCCGAAGAATCCGCTTGTTCGTGATAAATATATTGACGGAACGTGAAAAATGAGGGATAGTGGACAGATGTCAGTATGTAAGCAAACAACCGCTATGGAAGATATGAAACCCGCATTTCAGGAGGATTCCGCCCAGACGCTGTTTCAGGAGCTGCGCGAGCTTGTGAAACAAGAAGGCATCGAAACGTACGGTGAATTTTGCGAGCTCGTCGCGGAACTGATCCAGGAAAAACTGAGCGAGGGAGCTTTTGACTTGAATGAGGACTTGTCGACGGTCGAGGCCGACCTCGAGGGGCGCTGGCCGGAAATCGAGGCGACACTCCGATAGGCTCAAACTGACAACTGACAACTGACAACTGACAACTGACAACTGACAACTAACAACTGACAACTGACAACTTACAACTTACAACGAGGAACGTGGAACAGGGAACGGGAAAGAAGGACCTGATTCCCGTTTGAGATTCTGTATTCCCTTTTCTTCATTCATGATTCATCAGCTATGTTGACCGTCCGAAACATCTACAAACGCTACGGTCCTATCCGGGTATTGCTCGGGGCGGATTTTTCGGTGTCGCGTGGGCAGAAGGTCGCGCTCGTCGGCTCGAACGGGGTCGGCAAGTCGACCTTGCTCCGTATCATCGCAGGCATCGAGAAGGAAGACCGTGGCGAAGTGATCCGCGAGCGTCGTGCAAACATCTCGTATCTTCCGCAGGAATTGCCGGCCGACATCATCGACGACACGGCGTTCGGATACCTGCGTCGCGTTTCCGGTATCGCCGAACTCGAGGAGGGAATGCAAGCGCTCGAATCGAAGCTCGGGGATGAGGAATCGCTTGAGCGATACGGCGAACTGCGAGAACGGTATGATCGCATGGACGGGTTTTCCTTCGAGAAAAAGGCGAAAGACGCCCTTACCGGTCTCGGGTTGCCGGAGGAATTCCTGTCGCGGAACCTGTCGGGGATAAGCGGGGGGCAGCGACGTCGGGTCGCGCTCGCGGCCGCACTGTTGTCGGAAGCGGACCTGCTCTTGCTCGATGAACCGACGAACGATCTCGATCTGTCCGCCATTTTATGGCTGGAAACCTATATACGTACGAGTGCCTCGGCGATGCTGATCGCATCGCATGACCGTGCGTTTCTCGATGCGATCGCGGACAAGGTGCTCGAGATCGATTGGAATTTTCGTACGACGCGGATGTGGACGGGCAATTACAGCCTCTATTTCAAAGAAAAATCCGAGGAACTCCGTCGCGATCGTGAGGAGCAGAAACGCACCGAAGAGGAACGCTCCCGATTGTTCGAAACAGCGGATGAAAAGCGTGAGTGGGCGCGTATCGGCGGGGAACAGATGATGCCCGACAAGGACCGGATGTCGCAGGGGTATCATCGCGATCGGGCAGAACGGAAGTTCGGTGCGGCGGCAAGCGCCCTTTCGACCCGGGCTGACAAGGTGAAGAAGGTGAGAATAGCGGCCGTGCGCGATCCACTCTCGGTCTTCTTCGAACCGATGGAAGGGGAGGGACAGGATATCATACTCACCGGTGCGGTCGCCGGATATGGCGGAGAGTTTACCGCCGGACCGATCGACCTTGGTATCCCGTACGGATCACATGTGGGGCTTTTCGGTCGCAATGGTTCGGGTAAGTCGACGATCCTTCGGATGATCGCGGGAACACTTCCGCTTACTTCCGGCACGGTCACGCTCGGTGAGGATGTGAAGCTCGGCATACTCACGCAGGAGAACGATATCCTCCCGCGCGATCTGACCGCGCTCGAATGGTTTGCCGACAAGACGACGCTGACGGAGGAGAAGGATATCCTTTGGTTCCTGCGTCGGTTTCTCTTGCTCAGTGACGCTGCTTCGTTCAAAATGGGCGAGCTCTCGCCCGGCGAGCGCATGCGTCTCTCTCTCGCGTATCTGATGGCGACACGCTCGAACGTACTCATCCTCGACGAGCCGACGAATCACCTCGACCTCGAGGCCGTCACCGCCCTTTCGGAAGCGGTGGACCTGTTCAAGGGTACGGTCATCCTCGTTTCGCATGATCGCGCATTTCTCCAAGACCGCGCATTCACCCAGGTCCTCTCTGTCGATTCGGGCAAACTCACTGTTGAAAAGGACTACGACTCGTATCTCGAAAAGGCCATGAAAGAGGCCGAACGGGGGATGTGATTGATTAAAACGATATAAAAGAAAGCAGCCACATTTTTTATGGGCTGCTTTTTTGACAGGGTAAAAAAAGATTCGTACGAAATGAATCGTGCGTATCGCGCTTAGCTTTCACGGAGTATTTTCGTGATATTTACGATAATCGACGATTCTCCCGCATCAAGATCAACGATGGTTGGCTTCACAGTATCGGAAAAGAAGATACTTGCCGGGAGGCGGATACATGTCCCGACGTCGCCCTTTTCCTGTATCGTTCGGATGACTTCTTCGGTAATCTTTTTGAGGAGTATCTTTTTCAGCTCACTGGCGTTTATTTTTCCTTCATTCATGCCCGACAGGAATAGCTGCACGAAGGCGGGTAAAATGTTGTAGGTCCCGCTGAAACAGTCTCCATGCTTGAAATCGAACGTACCGCAGAGAAATATCCGAAGAATCCTTTTTCTCAGGCGAAACCGGATCGGAATCACGCTGAGCCATATACAAAACGCTTTCATTCTGGTCTCCTTTGACCGCTTCGGTCGGTTGATGTTTTAAGATACTGTATCTGAAAGGAACATGACATTGTGTGTTAATTTTGTCAAGCTCGCGATGGTTCTTCAAGTTTTGTCGAGACGGGAACAGCCCGCCTCTACGGGTCGGCGAAAACTGAGCATACCAAAACAATCGATTTTTTAAGCATGCTTTCCGATGTCGCAAACGTACTATGAGGGTAGACCGCTTCTTTTGCGGAAAGTATAGGTTTCAAGGTACTATATCAAAGTGATCGGCGGATGGCCGTCATATTTTTTCATGCGAGAGTTACGTATGGCGGAACAGGAACATACAGAACAAAAAAATGGGATGGATGAGGCTCCGGCAACGGGGTTGTTCGGGTTGCTT
>CAITOC010000044.1 GCA_903893925.1 Candidatus Moraniibacteriota bacterium | reverse complement strand
CTCGCTCCCCCTTCCCGAAAGGGGGAGACATATCTTTCTTCGCTTGTACTGTAATCGATATCTCCCTTTCGGAAAGGGAGTACCGAGTCTTCGAGGCACGTCGTTCGCGAACGCCTGTGTCGAGGGGAGGGATTTGTGCTTGATCGGTCGAAGTCAACATATCATTTTTAAGAATATGTCGAGTAAAATATCTTTAAGAAAACAACCCAATCGGGTACCAGTGCCCATATTTTGACTTTATAGACCTTCAACTCTTTATGCTTTCACTTTCTCGGGTGGGCATGGACCCGATCCCCGAAGAGACGGACAGTCCCGTCTCTCCACCGACGCGTGACCTCATCGAAAGACGCAACCTCGGGACTTGCTCCCGTAAAACCGTGCGGTTACGGGGCATGCTTTCGTTTTTCGATTTCGATCCCGTTGTCAGTTGTAAGTTGTAAGTTGTAAGTTGTAAGTTGTAAGTGATGAGTTGTCAGTTGTTCCCTGACTTTCGACCCCGTACCATCGCGAGGTGCGATGACGGGGCATGCTTTTGACTTGTGACTTATGACTTCGTCCGGCCGATGATATTGCGCACGGCACCGAGATCGGGCTGAGGCCGTTCGCGAAGCGGTTTGAACTTCTTGGGTGCCACCAGAGACGCTCGCGAAAGCGAGATAGGCGCCTCATCCGGAACATAGGTCCGCGAGCTGGTATTCCGTTCGGGACGGACCGGTTCTTGCCTACGAAGAGACTCCGTCTGCTGTCGAGCCGGCGGGGCCGCTCCCCGTTCGCTCGGTCCGGCATCAGCCGTCTTCTTCACGACGATACGTTGGTGATTCTTGAAACACTCCTTACAAAACGTCGGCCTCTTCCCATCCGGCTGGAACGGCACGCGGATCTCGGTCCCACAGGTATCACAGATCGCCGGATACATCTGACGCTCTTCATAAAATTCCTTCGGCGGTTTTACCGGTTTGCTCGCAGCGGCAAGTAAGAGTTCCTCGTCTTCGTCGGAAACGATCGGGGTCGGAACGACCGGCTCCGTAACAGAAGCAGTCGGTTCCTCGTGAATGACCGGCTCCGAAACGACCGACACCGCTGGACTGGTTTCATACGAAACCACAGGGTCAACTACTGGTTGTTCTTCTTTCGGCAAGACAATCGGCTCCGGACGACGAATCGGCTCCCGTACAACAGGCACAGGACGGACATCAGGAGCGGGAGAGTTTCTCGGAACCGGCGTCGATGGAGTAGCGGACGCATACGACGGAGCCGGCATACCTCCATTCTTCTTTTGTAACAGTTCGGCCCGTTCCTCGTCCGTCAACATACCGCTCCACCGTCGTATCTTGTCTTCAACGTCCTTCTTGGACGATGCATATCGTTCGCGCGAGATACGGACAACCTTCTCCTCATTGCCAAGTGTCCCCGTAAGCGAGATCGGTGGGAGTACCGTCGCGGAGAATGCGTCCCCGGCGATGCCATCGATCATCAGTTTGAGATAGACATTGTACTTGGGTAGGTTCACGATATCGTTCATCATGAAGACCGGTTCAAACTCCTTCTCAAGCACCTCGGCATCGGCCGCTCCCACACGGAACGAGATGATCGTCCCGGCATTGCCGAAAATCGCATCAGCGACCTTCTCATCGAGCTGCGTGATGTACTGGTTTGCGAGAATGAGGTTAAGGTGGTACTTGCGCGCCTCAGAAAGAATGTTCGCGAATGACTCGGTCGCGAAGTTCTGGAACTCGTCGACATAGAGATAGAAGTCATTGCGCTCCTCCTCGGGCATGTCCACGCGCTCCATCGCGGCAAGCTGGATCTTGGTGATCATCATCGCGCCGATGAGTGCACTCGCATCTTCGCCGACCCGACCCTTGGACAGGTTCATGATAAGGATCTTGCGGTTGTCCATGATGTCGCGCACGTCGAACGACGACACCGTCTGACCGACGATATTTCGGATGAGCGAGGT
This sequence comes from Candidatus Moraniibacteriota bacterium, assembly GCA_903893925.1. Classification (GTDB taxonomy): domain Bacteria; phylum Patescibacteriota; class Minisyncoccia; order Moranbacterales; family UBA1568; genus JAAXTX01. The sequence continues at coordinate 8,043 of CAITOC010000044.1, read as the reverse complement.
CGAGAGAAACTGGCCGACTTTGTTCTGGATAGGCGAGATGACTTCCTGCAATACGCGATCGTTCCACTTCGAGAATTCGTCCACCCAGAACGCACGCACCACCGGGTCGGTCACCTTGGCCACGACCCGCTCACGATAGTCCTTGTCGACGAGGATACGCGTCACGCCGAGCAGGGTAGAGCCGGGATATTCGAGGAGCGCCAAAATGGCGTTGCGCAGGATATATTCGAGTCGTGGACCCCACGAATCGGCCCAGAGCTTCTTGAAGACTCCGACGAGACCGGATGCGACGAGGTGTTTGTATTCCGGATCGACGCTCTCCATCACATTGAACGCGATCGGGAAGTTCTGGTCGGCCGGATTGAAATAGATGACGTCGTTGATCCGGTCCGCAGGAATCGCCTTGATAAGCTTCTCGGCGGTGTCGCCGTGCGGATCGATAAAGGCGACGCCTTTGCCATGCTTGATGTCCTGGATCGCCAGATTCTCAAGCAGGTTCGTCTTGCCCATACCGGTCTTGCCGATCACATACATGTGTCGGCGACGGTCGTCGGTCTTGATACCGAACATCCGCTCCTGATTGCGGAAGTTCGTCTTGGCGAAGAAACTGATTTCGTTTTGTTCGGGCATATAGTTCCAGTGCTAGTCTTCAAGGATAGGCAGATTGGCGGGAGCCGTACCACGTTTGGCCATGACACGAGTCAGGGCTGGCGCCATGACAGAGAGATCCGGCGGATGGAAAATCGTCGCCAATTCCTCGACCGAGAGCAGGAATTGCTTTTCTGAAGGTGTACGGTCGCGGGAAACGTACCGCGCAAAAATCCTCCGTTGGAGGAATCGGAGCCGTTCAGTCACGAAGAGGAAGTCCGCCTGCGTCTTTGAAGTGGCCTCTGCCTTGAATCCGTTGAGATTCTGATCCGAGAATTGACTGAGTGCTCCGGTAATCATCGAGACGAACGTCTTCGTGAACCCTTCGCGCAATCCGAAATAGACGATGCGCATCTTCACCTTGTACATCTGTTTGCCGAGATTGCTCTCGAGCGCCTTGAGCACATCTTTCTGTCCAGGTGACAGGCGGAATTCGAGCGGTTGTTCCTGTTTTTCGTCCTTCTTGGTTTTCTCGAACTCCGGTGCGGCCAAAAACGCCTTCACAAGATTCCGTAAGACATCAGCGAGGTCTTCCCATAATCCCGCCAGGATACCCTTCTTCTCTTTCTTCTCCTTGCCGAGAAAGACATCGACCGTCTCCATCCCCTTCTTGTACCACGACGACGGTGCCGGGGTGATAATCCACTGTATCCACATCGTCTGTCCCGGAGGCAGCTTCCCGACCACCTCGATTATACCTGCCAAAGGATCGATCATCTTGCCGGTCACGTCCTCCTCGAAGAACTTGTAGGTCTTGATAGGATACAGGTCCGGCTTCGTCAGTTCGAAATCGGAACCCCATAACTCGTACTTGTCGTTCGGAATCGTTCCCGGGACATCGTTCACATAGTCGGCTACTTCGGTGATTTCCATGTCGGGATACTGCGCGAAGAAGTTCGCCTCGACGAGATTGCGGAATACTGCCGGCGTCCGCACGTAAAAATGAACGGATCCGGAACCGCTCGCGATTTCGAGACTGAACGCCGGCATAAACATGCCCTCGACGTATTCCTCGTAGGTATTGTAATTTTTCAGGACGCCCGCCATACCGGAAAAGACCGACTCCATGAGTTTCGGACTTTTCTCAATCTCTCGTGGCGAGACGATCTCGAGCAGGACGTATTTCACTCCCGAAGCGTATCGGCCGCCGACATGGTCGAGCCAGAGCTCCAGAAACAGGTAATAGAAAATCGGCGGAAGGACGAAAAACCAAATGCTCCCAAGCAGGGAGAAAGCGGCAACGATGTTGCTGAACAGGCTTTGCAACGAAAGAAGGAGGATATTCATGGTCGTCGTGGAACCGGATCGCGACGTTGCGCATCATCCGTTCCTTTTATATTTCTCCGTGTGGAAGTCGCCGTAGGAAGTCCGAGGGCGCATCTACTTCACAGTATACCCGTCTTTCCCGACCTTGCCAAAAAAAGAATTCAGATTGATCACGATGGTGGAGCGCTTCACCGTCCGCACCCGAAGGACTGCGGCGATAATCTCCTCGCGCGACATCGGCTTCCCGTTCGCACGGAGCACCGAGTCGATCACCTCGCGGACAGTCCCCTTCTCAAAACCCCATTCGGACAGCGCGTACAATCCGCGACCGACCAAGACGAAGTTCGAATCCTTGATGAGTTCATTGTGAACCGTCTGCGGATGCGTGGCACGTCCCCGCTTCTGGAGTCCGCTCTCATCGATCCGCCTTGCGATCTCCTTGAAGTGCATCGGCGAACCGTTCATCTTGAGCACGAGATATGCCTTCTCACGCGTTCCTCGCGGAGTGATCTCACTCGAATCGGCGAGCCCCCACTGGCCGAACGGATTCCGACGGATACGGGAAGAGACGGCGAGGTATCCGAAAAAAGTTTTCCGATCGACGGTGAGACCTTTCTTTTTCGCCTTCGCGAAAAGATCGTCCTCGCTTTGCGCATGCCCGGCCGACTGAGCGACGTCGAGCGCGATATCTTGTACCACATCCCATTCCTCAAATGAAAAGGGGGCAACGGCGTACGAACGGATACGATCCGACGTCTCACGTTCTTCCTTCACGTTCTTCACGCACTCCAGGAAAAAGGAGACCGCACCTGCCTCTGTCTTGGAATCCGGAGAAAGCGTCGAGAACAGTTCGTCCACGGAGATGATGCCGGACCGGTCCCTGATGACCGATTCTATCTTCTCGGACAGTGCGACGAATACCGGGTCGTCACGGCGTTGCTTCACGGTTGCGAACGCGCCCGCCAAGATCTGCCGCACGCGCTCCCGGGTGATGCCGTAGGTCTTTCCGATTTCCTCGAGCGTCTTCGGCTTCGAACCGGACAGACCGAACCGAGCCTTCACGATATCGTTCGTCCGCGGAAGAAACGACTCGGAAAAAGCCTTGAGGGCATCGGAAAACGAATGGTCGACGGAACGATCTATCACCTTCAGACCCTCTTTCGAAACGATTATTCCTGCTTTAGCCATAGTGGTTGTCATTAATATGATTCCGTGGCACCCTTTTGCCGGTTCTGGGAATAACCCCGGAAATACGGCTAAAGGGACCATTCCCATACGTCCGATTTATGAATAAGTATACTATCGCATATTACAAAACTTTGTCAAGTATCGACCCACTCTGACACGCTCCTCTGCGACAGAATAATGAATATGAAATAAAAGAAACAAAATGGAATAAAGAATCAAGAATAACGAAGAATGCATACGGAATCAGATTCCTGGACTCATTTTATTTCTTGTTTTGTTTTATTCTTCATTCCTTATTCTTTATTCTTTCGTCTTACTTCTTCATTCTTGATTTCCTATTCTTCATTCTTGATTCTGATTTCATTCTTGATTCTTTATTCATCATTCTACTTCCTGTTCCCGTTGTGAGTTGTTATACTCAGTTACACTTAAATCTGAAATGAATAATTCGTTTATACTTTTTTAATCGCTCATTCCGGTGATAATTTGCCATTTCTAAGAAATTGCTTCCCTCCGTCTCCGCGAGGCCCTACGAAGCGGTCCAGGCCTCTGGATTGCCACCCCGGCATACGCGGGGCAGGCTGCCCGAGGACGGGCTCGCAAAGACAGACGTATTTAATATGGTTTCAGATTCTAACGTGACTGAGTATAATTGTCAGTTGATCCTCTGCTTTCGACTTTCCACTATTGACTCGAAAAAGTCTTGACACGTCGTTCGCGAGCGACATGTCTTGTGTCTTTTCTATATTCCCTCTATACTGAAAGTAATATAAAAAGGAGGGGCGTTTCGCGACCGGACAAACGGGTACGCGATACGTACCGAAACAAAAATATGTACACTGGAGACCACAATACCACCGACACAACAAACATCGGGGCTGATAGCGTTGCCAAAGTGCAAGCGCTTCGCGATATGATACTCAACGCCGAACGCACCATACAGGGAGCCAAGGCGATGCTTCTGCAGCTCGAGGGAAAGAAGAAAACCGGCCGGCCGAGAAAGAGTGAGTACGATGAGTCCGACGGGACCGTCGTCCAAGGAACGTTCGACGGCCAGTCCATGCAGGGAGCGGACGGGAGACAGTACCCGGTCCCGGCGAACTATGCGTCGAAGTCCAAGCTCGTCGAAGGAGACATGCTCAAGCTCACCATCACGCCGGACGGCTCGTTCATCTATAAGCAGATCGGTCCCGCCGAACGCAAGCATGTGATCGGTATCGTCACCCAAGACGACCACGGTAATTTCATCATCGCCGCCGAGAACCGCGCCTATCGGATTCTCTTCGCATCCGTCACCTATTTCAAGCTCGAACCGGGCGATGAGGTCTCCATCTTGCTCCCCCGCGACCTGCAGGCGACCTATGCGGCCATCGAACATGTATTGCAAAAAGGCGCCCTCGTCCCGGAAGAAGCGCTCGCCGTCGCCAGGGAAACGATTTCCTCGGGAGAGGCGCGCATGGGCAATTGGAAAGAGGAATTCAAACCGGACGAACAGTCTGCCACGGAACCGGTAGCTGCTCCGGTAAAAACAGCGACTCCCGAAATGGGAGGACTAGAGAGTGGCAATGTACTCGAGGAATGGATCCGGGATATGGAAGCGCTTGAGAAGGAGATAGACGAGCAGGAAAAGACTCCCGCAAAAGCCGAGTAATAATACCGAACGATCAGCTCGTCCGTTTCAAGAAGGTAAGACCTCATTTGGAGGCCTGATTTCTTGTGATAATCTGTCTGAATAGAATTAATCCGACGTAACTACACGATGATGATTCCGAACATCGAATCTCTCGCCGGACCGGCGACCAAGTATGACTATGAAGCCAGTATCGCGGCAGGCGTCCTGATCGGTCTTTTCTCGCTTCCCATCCTTTCGACGGCCGTTCCAAACCTATTCGGCACGGTATGGCCGCTCTCGATTATCTTCTTTCTGGTCGCACCACCGATCGGCATCTTTATCGCCTCCAAACTGAGTCGGGTCTTTCCGTTCATCTGGCAGATCGCAAAGTTCGTTCTCATCGGCGGACTCAATGCCCTCGTCGACATCGGTGTCCTCGCCGCCATCCAGTCGCTCTTCCAATCATCCTACGGTATCGGACCCGACACTGCCATCATCGTAGTCGGTTCGGTCGCTGTTTCCTTCTACGTCGTCTACAAGGCAATCTCGTTCCTCGTTGCGAATTTCAACAGTTTCTTCTGGAACAAATACTGGATCTTCGCCGACAAGACGACCAAAGGAAGTCGCGAGGAATTCATCCAGTTCCTGATCGTCAGTATCGTCGGTTTCCTCATCAATATTTTTTTCACAGCGTTCATCTTCACCGCGGTCACGCCTCTCGGCGGTATGAACCATCAGCAGTGGGGGCTCCTGTGTGCGGCGTTCGGAGGTATCGCCGGCATGACCTGGAATTTCGTCGGCTACAAGCTCTTCGTCTTCAAGAAATAGCTTCCTCACGGCATTTTCAAGCTCTTCAGCCCTCCCTTTATGTCGTCGCATAGGGAGGGTTTTGCTTCATATACTGGTCATATCCACGACACAAGCACCTCCTCATGGGAAGTCCTCATCCCACTGTGACACACTGGTCGGGAGCGTTTTTGATTGGTATACTGGAGACAGAGAACATTGTTATATTGCTTTATTGTTATAGTTTCGAATTGATACATTGCTTCCGTTCCTATTTTTTTCACTGTTCTATGTTATCTGTTGTTAGTTGTTAGTTGTTAGTTGTTAGTTGTTAGTTGTTAGTTACAACATTATGCCCGCTTTCTACCGCACCTATCGTCCATCGAGTTTCGCCGAGATCGTCGGCCAGGAACATGTGGTCCGCACGCTCGAAAATTCGATCAAGGCCGGCAAGATCAACCATGCGTACCTCTTCACCGGCCCCCGCGGCACCGGCAAGACGACTCTGGCCAGACTGCTTGCCCGTGCCGCCAACTGCACCGACCGCACGGGAGCGGAGCCGTGCGGGAAGTGCGTGAACTGTCTCCTGATGGCCGAAGGCCGGTCACTCGACCTGATCGAATTCGACGCCGCGACCCACACGCAGGTGGACAAGATGCGCGAGATCCTCGAAGGTGTCCCGACCCCACCGGCATCCGGCCGATACAAGATCTATATCATCGACGAGGCACACATGCTCACGACCGGCGCCTGGAACGCGTTTCTCAAGACTCTCGAGGAACCGCCGGCCCACGCCGTCTTCATCCTCGCCACCACCGCGCTTCACAAGGTGCCCGAGACCATCGTCTCACGTTGTCAACGATTCGACCTCGCCCGCTTCCCGGTCCAAGACATCGTCAAGAAACTGTCCCGCATCGCGAAAACGGAAAAGCTCAAAATCGACGAGGACGCGCTTTGTCTGATCGCACTCGCGGCCGAAGGTGGCATGCGCGACGCCGAGTCGCTCCTCTCACAGGTCGCCACGCTCCAGGAAAGTCCCATCACCGAAGAAGATGCGGCCCTCATCCTCGGCATGACGAGCCAGGCCAAACTCGCCGGCCTCGCACGATTCCTCGCAGAGCACGACCTCGAAGGATCGCTCGCCTATGTCCGTGAACTCTCCGAAAAAGGCGAGAATCTTTCTTCGTTCATCCCTTCCTTCCTCCGATATCTCCGCATCCTGCTCCTCGCCTCGATCGGTCCCAAGGCGGCCGAAACCGACCTCGAACCGCTCACCAAGGAGCGCCGGACGGAACTGCTTTCGATCGCGTCTTCCTTCACGACCGCCAAGCTCGTCGAGATCATCGGGTACTTCCGTGCCGCGGAACTCGACATGCGCAATTCTTCCATCCCCGAGCTCCCGATCGAGATCGCCATCGCCAAGTCACTTTCGGACACGATCGGCACCGGCACATCCGTGCGCGAACTCCGGCACGAAGAGGAAGAGGAGGAAGAGGAAATCATCGTCGCGCCAGTTGCTACTGAAACAAAAAAATCAATCGAAGAGCCCCCCGCTCCCCTGCCAGCCCCAAAGGGGGCCCTTCGGGAAGGGAACTCCCCGGCTTTGCGAGATAGGGGGCTAGAGACTGAAAAAAAATCAGCGGACACGCCGGAACCTTCGACCTTTTCTCTCATCGACGTGCAGGATAGATGGCGTGACATCCTTCGTGAAGCGACCCGCGTCAACGCGTCGCTTACGCTTGCCCTTTCCAACGCCCGGCCCAAAGAGGTCGTCGGTAACAAGATCACCATCGCGGTCCGATTCCCCTTCCACAAAGACCGCCTCGCCGACCACGCTAACGCATTGACCCTAACCCAAGCCTTTGATACTATATTCAAGACCAAGGTGAAGATAGCGGTCGTCGTCGAAGAAAAAGAGGCGCCGTCCGGGAATCCCCTCATTGCACAAGCCCTTTCGATGATGGGAGGAGAAGTGGTATAGGTCATTGAACAGATAGCATGTAACAGATAACAAAAAAACGGGAACGAAAACTCGTTTCCTGCTCCCCTTTCGAAGGGGAGCTGTCGAGTCTTCGAGACACGTCGTTCGCGAACGACTGTGTCTCGACTGAGGGGTGTGAGAACAATTGGGGAGTCGCCAAGCGGTAAGGCAACAGGTTTTGGTCCTGTCATACGGGGGTTCGAATCCCTCCTCCCCAACAAAGCGAACGAAGTGATAGTTGGGGAGGAGGGATTCGAACCGGTCACCGTCGCTCGCGAGCGACGTGACGGGCAGCAACTAAGCAAGGTATTGTTCAGCAGGACGATACCTACGTGATACGGTATAATCATTTTAAGATATCTTTAAATTATGGCACTGGTTCCCGATTAGGTTGTTTTCTTAAAGATATTTTACTCGACGTATTCAAAAAAACGATATCTCAGTTTCGACCGATCAAACACAAATCCCTCCCCTCGAAGACTCGGTACTCCCTTTTCGAAAGGGAGATATCGATTACAGTACAAGCGAAAAAAATATGTCTCCCCCTTTCGGGAAGGGGGAT
>CAITOC010000043.1 GCA_903893925.1 Candidatus Moraniibacteriota bacterium | reverse complement strand
TTTTTAAGCCAGTCTAGCTCAAGATCTCGCTTTCCAATTAATTTATACAAATTGTCTAATTTTTCTTGCTGCTGAAATTCAGTCTGTTTTTCTTTTTTTCTATTGTCTTTGAATATTTCCGTTAAATTATCCACGGCTTGTTTTTTCCATAGGCCAATTTGAGTTGGATGCACTTGAAACTCACTGGCAATTTGAGAGATGGTTTTTTCACCCTTGATAGCTGTGAGAGCTACTTGGGCTTTTTCTTGGGGGCTAAAGGTTTTGTGTATTTTGGTCATAAATTTGGGTTAATATTTCCCTCTAAGTTTAGCATATTTCGTGTGCAGATTTATGGGACCATTATAAAGAACGTCACGAAATAGAACGGTTTCGGTTTCTCGTTCATCTTGGAAATCCAATATTCCTCGAAGTCCGCTGCCTCTTTCGCGGACAATCCGAGCTCAGACAGTTTCCCGTCGAAGAACGTCTTGAGATCTTCGCGTGCGGTAACGAACCCTCGGGTCGGGGTCTTGTATATGACGCTGCTTCCGCCCTCCCAGAACAGATTCGGATACTGCAGACCGTCCGCATGATTGGTAAGCGTCCCGTCGGGTTGTGCCGTCACGTTCCATCCGTCCCCGTACGCCGGATCGGACACGCTCACGCCCTCGTTCGGGAACACCTTTACCGACACGTCGGTCGTCTTTTCCGGATAGAGATATACGACCGGCTTGCCGCATTCGGCCAATGCCATATTCGCCGTACTGAAAAATTCCAACAGCCGACCGAACGGATCGACCCAGAATACGATCGCGTGCTTCTGCAGGAAAGCATCCCAGTTGGCAGCCGTATCGGCTCCCGGCGTGGGATCAGCCGATTGGCCCGGGCCGGCATATTGGATCAGGGATGAAAGATACGTTTCCGTATAGTATGTTTTCAGATCCGGGTTCGTTTCCTTGTATCCGTAGAGGTCGTCCCCTTGGTCCGTTTTTCCCACCTTCACCAGATCCTTCTGAATATCGACTTTGCCCGTCATATCGTACGCGTATGCACCGAGTCCGCAACCGCTCGGATATTCCTCGTATGATGCCGTATTTTTCTCCCCGTTCTTCCAAGTCGCCAGAAGCACACCTGCCTGGTCGAACGTGTCGAAGACATCCAGTTTCAAACGATATGTCTTAAATGATCCGTCGGGTCCCTTGAGATAGAAACCGCCGTCGACGACGGGATCAATATAAAGTTTCGTAAGGGTTGGATGATTCACATCGGTTCCCATGTAACTATTTAATTCCTCGCGCGAGACACGCTTCTTTGTCGCATCCGCCATCCACACTTGTCCCAATTCCGGATGGTCAAATACCGGTTTCAGCCCGGCATCGGTGAAAAACGCTTCGGGCTGGGAATACATCGAATCAGAGTGAACGAGTGTCACCCGACTATTTGAGGTCTTGATTTCAGCAGGATACTCGGCTAAATCCTCGATTCGCGTCTCATCGTCAACGGTCTCATTCGGAGCCATGATAAAAATCTGGTCATGACCGTAGTGTATAGCACACTGTTCATCCTTGGTATACACAAGTGACTGACCGCCATCTCGAGTGGCGACGTTCCACAGGAGAACGATCTTCCCTTTTAGACTCAAAAAAATCGCGGTGTCGTGTTTGATGATTTCAGCTCCCGAATATTTTCCTTTTTTGACCGTGCCAACTTTGACATATTTGTCTTTATTAGAAGTTGAACCATTATTCACCGAGTATTGATCTTCGGAAACCGTATCACCCCACCACTTCAAATTTCCCAGATCCTTCGGCTCCTGCCACTCCACCTGGCCCTTGCGGATATCGTCTTTGGTGATCTTTCCAAAAACTTTCGGCTCAGAAATCTCTGGCACAACTTGAGCTGGGGCTGTTCCGCCAGTAAGCGTGAGTTGAGAATTTTGTTGCCTATTATTAATTGCAGGACTATTTACTGCCAGTCGTTGCTTTGTTTGCACGGCCGGCGCAACGGGTTTTACCACTGGCGCTTGCGTTTTTTGTCCAAGCATAAGTGAGGCAACCTCCACTGTCAAAAATCCAATTCCCACCAAAATTGCAATTTCAATAATTTTTTCCTTATTGATGTTCATTTTTGTTTTACCATCCGTAACTTTCCCCAAAAAAGCACAGGAGGGTTTATCTCCTAGATTCGCATATGAATCCGAACACATATTGATAGCATGTGAGCGAATCAAATTTGAATCATTTTTTACCAAAGAACAAGGATGACCAAGAAAGATCGAACCTTTCTGAATCCTCCTAGTGTTTCAGCGCTCTTAACT
>CAITOC010000042.1 GCA_903893925.1 Candidatus Moraniibacteriota bacterium | reverse complement strand
TACTGCGCCTATGATCTTCGGCGTAAACGCGTGTACCCCTTGTCGCCTTATCTACAGATAGGGCTCCGCGGGTTACCTGCCTTTCCGCTCGAAGCTCATACGGCTCGTGACGGAGACCCTAACGGATAGGCTCTAAGTATCTCTCTCAAATCTCATGTCGAGGTGTAAATCTGAAAATTTCGTTTGTGCGCCAACCAGAGGTTGGTCACCCTCTGGGTGAAAAACACTGAAAATCGTCGAGGGCTACTAACTAACCCGAGGAGGTTTGAAGGGTTTGTCCGCCCGCGACGATCGCTTGGCGAGACGGTCGGGGGAGCCGAAATGTACGGATTTCAGACGACAAACGGATTTTTGGCTTATTATCGTGGTGAGATTTGAGATAGATACTAAGATCCTATGGAAGCATCGGAACCGACACGACGACAGAATCAGTGGAAACAGTCCAAGGTGGCGCGGATAGCCGTATATTTTTTCTTCGGATTCGTAATCCTTTCCGTTGCGGGGTTTTTCGTTTTGGAAAACGCGGTCGAAACATCGCGGGGAAGCCATCAGGATGAGGCCGTCGTCTCGTTCGGCGAACACGAGGGCGTGATAACGTTCTCGACCGACCTTCGAAACCGGGGGATTATCAGTTCAGTGCTTCCATTCCTCTATTATCTCCAAAAAGAACATCTTCGGACGAAACTGCAGGCCGGGGACTATTCATTGAGCGGGACCCAGTCAATATCGGAGATCGTCGGAAAAATCGTGCGAGGCGAGACGATCGAAAAAGGAATCAAGGTGACATTCCCGGAAGGGACGACCGCTGCCGATATGTCTACGCGACTCGATACGGCCGGTCTGCCCGGTACGGCATTTCTGGCACTCGTCAAACATCCGGACGCGGCGCTTCGGAGCCGATATTCTTTTTTGGCGGATTTGCCATCAGCCGCGACACTTGAAGGATTTTTATTCCCCGACACGTATTATTTCGATCCGAGACTGGGTGCGGATGCCATCATTGCGAAGATGTTGGACGGGTTTGCCGGTCGAGTGGAGCCGCTACTCACTACTATCCCGGTCGGAAAACACTACGACGCACTCATTCTCGCGAGCATCGTGGAGATGGAAGTCCGGACGGATGCCGATCGGAAAATAGTGGCCGATATCTTCCGTCGCCGGATCGGGGCCGGCATGCCGCTTCAGAGCGATGCGACCGTCCGGTATGTGCTTGGCGAAACCAAAGTGAAGCATTCTCTATCGGATATCGCCATCGATTCGCCATATAACACATACAAGAACAAGGGATTGCCGCCGGGGCCTATTTCGAATCCGGGACTCTCTTCGATTCAGGCTGTTCTTAATCCGACGCCGAATCGATACGTGTATTTTCTCAACAATCCCGATACTGGTGAAACGGTGTTCGCCGAGACGTTCGAGGAGCATGTCGCCAACAAGGCGAAGAACGGACTGTGAAGAGTTACAAGTCCATAAAGTTGAAAGTCCATAAAGTCTATAAAGCATGCCCCATAATCGAGCTCACGAAATTGTACTGGGTCGTAAAGTCTATAACGTCAACAGTTCATAAAGTCGAAAGCGCTATTAAGTCGGCATAATAGAAAAAAAGAAAAAAAGAAAACCCACCGCTTGTATACAGAGGATTTTCTCTGCGCGATGGGCCTATATCGAAATATCTTCATTTTGTATCGCTACTAGAGGAGTTCGCCCCGCGAATGCCGGG
>CAITOC010000041.1 GCA_903893925.1 Candidatus Moraniibacteriota bacterium | reverse complement strand
CTCCCTTTCGGGATACTTTTCACCTTTCCCTCACGGTACTAGTTCGCTATCGATCTTGAATGATATTTAGCCTTGGAAGTTAGTGCTCCCTGATTCAAACGGGATTTCTCCGGTCCCGCCCTACTTGGGTACGATTACATCCGACACCGTTTCTTTTCGCGTACGGGACTCTTACCCCCTCTGGTGTATCTTTCCAGATACTTCCGCTAAGAAACGATGCGGGACCCCGGTCAACCGAGTCCAATCGCCCCGCAACCCCGTCCTTCGCTTCCTGCTTCGCAGCAGCTTCGGAACGGCTCCGCCATATCCTGTAAAAGGGAGGCGCGCCGATCCGTAGCTTTTTGCGGAACAAAAAGCGAAGGACGGTTTAGGCTCTTCCGGTTTCGCTCGCCACTACTCCCGGAATCTCATCTGATTTCTCTTCCTCCTGGTACTAAGATGTTTCAATTCCCAGGGTACGCTACACGACCCTATGTATTCAGATCGTGTTCTCCGACACAAGGTCGGAGGGGTTTCCCCATTCGGACATCCCCGGATCAAAGCTTGCTTGGCAGCTCCCCGAGGCTTTTCGCAGCCTGCTACGTCCTTCATCGCTCATTCAAGTCAAGGCATCCACCACATGCGTTATGAACCTTCTTCTTTTCCTCACTTCGTCCGCAAACTCCCGACAAGTCGGGTGTTCGCGGACAGAAGCGGTTGACAACAGGAAACTTCCGTCCCCCGTCGTCGTCTTTCTTTCACTTCATCGCATACCGATCGAATCACCGCTGATCGATCGCGCATACGTTTGATAACATTTGCTTGACCTCTCCGGCCGTTTCCCCCGTTCCCGTTTCCGCGAACGACATAGGATTGGGTTTCGACTGCCGGAATTACTGGTTGTCAAGATTCATTTGCGCGGAAATGAAAATCAGGGAACGTTTCCCGGATTGATATTTCTTCACAAGAGACTGTGATGTACCGACGCTTTTTCCCCAAGACAAGTGATTCCCATGATAGGCAATCGGAGAGAACCTGTCAAGTGCCCGCTCCTCGCCGGCCGCCTGTCGACGAGAAAGGCGTCCCGATGCCCGATCGGGACGCCTTCGAACCGCACGCTTTCCTTTGAATTATTCCTTATTTCACGGGAGTGGTCGGGGTCGGGGTGGTCTGCGTACCGGCCTTTTTCGTCCCCGCCGGAGTCGCCGCTGGGGTCGCAGCCGGAGTTATGGGCGTGGTCTGCGGAGTAGCTTGCTCCGTGGTCACTGGAGCAGATTCGACTGCCGGGGCTGGCGGGGTCGCTTTGGTGATATTGCCCCCCCCACTTTGTAGCGTATCGATAAACGTACCGACCTGCTTCCGAAGTGCGTCTCCATCATTTCCGGCAGGAAGATACGTAAGAATCTGTTTGTACTGGGCGAGTGCTTGATCCTTTTCTTTCTTTTCCTCATGAACCAATCCGAGCGCCAATCGAACATCGATCAGTTTCTCATTCGACGCAAGGATATTTTCATAAATCTTCTGGGCGCGATCGAGATCGCCATCACCTTTGCGAAGTTGATAGAGCGTTCCAAGACTGTATGCGTATGTCGCGTTCGTCGACTCATATAATAGCGCCTTCGATGCCTCGTCTATAGCCGCGCTGTAATCCTTGAGACGAGAGAAGCTTATCGCAAGGTTGTAATGCGCTATCCCGAGATCGGACTTTTTCTCGACTGCGGCTTCGAAATATCCTTTCGAATCCTGGTATGCCGCCGTCTTGTCCGCACCCTCAGCCTGTATATTGTCTCCTATCGAACGTTTCATCTGACCGAGCTTCACGAGGAGTACCGGGTTGTTCGGTTCAAGATCAGACGCCTTCTTGTAGTAATCGAATGCCTTCGAAAGCGCGTCCGGGGCATAGAGCGCACTGTTCTCGTAGATGAGCCCTGCCGCTTCCGCGGTACGGACGCTTTCGGGAGCGAGCGCATAAGCGCTTTCCGTCACCTGAATCGCCGCCGTGATATAATTTTTGATCTTATTCGTATCGCGTTCGCTATCCGGCTTAGCGGCCTCTTGGTTGGCAAGCGACAGATAGGCCTGCCCAAGACTCAAGAGATACTGTCCCTCGCGCGGATTGAGCGACGTGGCACGACCGAGTAATGCGACGGTATTGTCGTTCACCGAGGTATCTCGGAACGACATGCCGGCCGAGATATCCGCGATCAGCACCTTGCCGAGGAATACGAACAGGAACGCCACACCGGCAGAAACCACCATGAAGACGAAAGCGAGTGCGAGTGCGAACTTCGGCGATGCTTTGAGTGAAAGCGTGAGATACCGGGCCTCCGTCCCGCTCTCCCAGAGCGTCGTCACGACGGCAAGCGATGCGATAAGTGCGGAGAGGAGCAGGATCGGTCCATTGAACGCCGAAATGAAACTCGCGATGAAGAACATGATCGCGACGCTCCAGATCCCGAGCGAGTAGAGCTTGTTGCGGTTCTTGTCATTGGACAGGAGATAGATGCCGATACTCACGAACGAGAGGAGCAGTACGAGATACGCGATGGTACCGATCGCACCGAGCGTCGAGAGTGCCTCGAGGAAGGTCCCGGGGGTCTGATCGAATCGGAGCGTGAAGAGCGAGTTCTGATTGTACTCGATGGGTCGATAGAGAGAGAAGACGGATCCGTATGTCGCCGGGCCACTCCCGAGGAAGAATCGGTCCCTGACGGCGCTCTTCGCGATATCGAAAGCGAACGAGAACGTCGGGATGACCTCGACGGGAAGCTGTGTCCGTGCAATCGGGAAACTGTCGAACATGAGGAAAGCGAGCACGAGCACAAATACGACCATCGGAACCCATGCCCACCGTTGGGCAGGACGAACGATTTGCGCGAGGATGAAGATAAGGAAGAACCCAAGTCCGCCGATAAGCACCGGCCAGGAAACGAAGGAGTACAGTGCGAGGATGAGGAACAAGTCAAGCAGGAGTCCGATCAAGAGGAGCGCCGTCGGAACCCACCGCTTCCATGTCACCGGTCCCGTAGTATCTTCGTGAAACAATGCGAAGAGTGCCGTCATGAACACAATGAGAGAGGCTGAAAGAAACAATGCGAGCGTCGTAACCGTGCCAAGAAGTGATAATGGAGCATACGCCTCGATCGACGCCGGGAGAAAATGGATCGCCATGATTGTGAAGAAGCTCCAAACCACGACGAGAAACGCCGACGCAGCGAGTCCTCCGAACATAAGCAGGAGGCGCTTCCGGTTGAAGTGACTCACGATGAGGAAATAAGCGAGCGTGAGTGCTGCGACCGACAGGAATCCACGGGATGGATCACCGAAGGTCCCCCAGAAGGAGTCCCACCGGTTCGTGGAAAATATCGTCGCAAGCGCATATACCCCGAGAAACACGAGCACTGGGATGTCGAGTGGTGTCCGTCTGATTTTCATTTCTCCGAGGATGACTCCCTTGGAAACCCAGCCGATAATACCGATCAGTATCCAGAAGTAGAAATATATCTGCTTCTCGAATGTGATCCCCTGCAATGACAGTCCGGTGAAGAATATCGGGAGACCGAAGAAAATCGCCACGAGACTCGTCGTGATGATCGCATCGAATATACGAGACAACCTTGAGGAAGCGGGAGATGCATCCGACGATTTATTCCGATCAGACGGCGTTCGTGCAGGAAGAACCGTACTTCCTCCGAAAGACAAGGCCGTTTTCCGCTTCCGTTCCACCGTCACTCCGACTGCGCCAGAAGATACTTCGGTTTCCATATCCATACGATTCCACTGTTTATACTTTTTATACGCTCCTACAAAATAGGGACCCTTTCAGTGTAGCAGATTTCCAAAATTTCACAAAAGGGATAGCGTCAAGGCTCATCCTTCGCCAAGGCTTCTGAATGATGCTCGCATTGCCGGATGGAGAGACGCCCGGCCGGGACGTCTTTTGTCGGATGCTCAGTGAAACGGAGCTGCGTATCTATCTCATACCAAATGAACTGAATCCCTGTTATACCGACTTGATGTGTTGTCTATCGCTACCCGAGGAGTACTAGAGGAGTTCGACTCCCTATAGGGAGTCGAACTCCTGAACGTAAACTCCTGAACATAACCATGTTTCAGTTATAATTTGGTATACG
>CAITOC010000040.1 GCA_903893925.1 Candidatus Moraniibacteriota bacterium | reverse complement strand
GTTCGACTCCCTATAGGGAGTCGAACTCCTCTAGTACTCCTCTAGTACTCCTCTGGTAGCGATACAAAATTTCGATTCTCTATCTTCACTGAGAGCCCATTATTGCGTATGACCCGAGAAAACTCCATATAAAAAAGGAGGTTAAGTAATATTCTTATCCTCCTTTCTATGTTTCTGCGCATCATCCCGCCTTTCGGATCGCTTCCCGTATCCGGTTCGCGGCGATGTGTTCGATGAGAAGAAACGCTACGAACACTATCGAGATCGCCAAACCGGCAATGAACCGTTCCGAAATTACCATGATGGCGATCATCGAAATCATGATCACCTTATGCAACGTATCCTCGAACGGTTTCAGAAAGTACTGATACGCATTCAACACCGCGTCCCGATCCAGCACCACTTCCGGCTTCCGGAAGTATCGCCAAAGCGTTTCGCCTATCACGAGGACATGGATTCCCCCATACATAACCCAGATCAAAACGTCCGCGCTTTGGACCACCTGTTTCGAAAAACCGATACCGAGTTCATCGAGCATGAGTACGGTCGCCAAAGCGACGGAAACGACGGATATGCAGATCGCGAGAAATACCCTCCAGCCATACTGATCCAGTCGCCACTCGGTCCGTGACTCATACGCGATCAGCTCCCTGATCTTCGCTGTCGCGCGATCAGCCAATCCCAAAGATTCCCTGAAATACGCGATTATCCCCTCCTCATACGGTATAAGTACTCTCATGAACGCCTCCTCTTTGTTAAAGTTGTCGAAACGAATCATTTTCGTCTTTCGAACGGATAGTAACCGGAAGCTGTTCCTCTGTCAACAACATATACCTGCGATACAGCATTACAGACGGGGATGCGCTATCATATCATTATGTATACCAAAACCACGCTGTTCGCGAACGAACGGAAAACGCCCCTTTCGGGGCGTTTTCGGACATGCAGTCGGGACTGACTATGCAACTTCGGCAATTGCTTCCGGAGCCGTTTCGACATGCTCGCGGAATCCGGTGCCGGCCGGGATGAGACGTCCGATGATGACGTTCTCCTTGAGACCGCGGAGGCGATCCTCCTTGCCGGCGATCGACGCATTGATGAGCACTCGTGCCGTCTCCATGAATGATGCGGCCGAGAGGAACGACTCGGTCGAGAGCGCTACCTTGGTGATACCCAAGACAAGCTGTTCACCGACGGCGATTGCCTTGCCGGCATCTTGCACTTCCTGGTTGGACTCGCCGAACTGTGCGGTCTCGACGATATCGCCCGGCAAAAGTTCGGTCGCGCCCGGATCCGTGATGCGGATACGAGAGAGCATCTGACGGATGATCACTTCGATATGCTTGTCGTTGATACCTTCGCCCTGACTCGCATAGATCTCCTCGATTTCGCGAATGATATAGCGATGGAAGGCTTCCTTGCCCGAGATCTCGTAGAGTTTCTTGAGGTCGAGGTGCCCTTCGGAGAGGATGGTTCCCTCACCGATAAGATCGCCTGCCTTCACGAGAACCGAGAGGTTGGCCGGGACGGAGAACTCGCGTTCTTCCTTGTCCACGGTCGTGATAACGATCTTGATGGTCTTCTCGCCATCCTTCGAAACCGATTGCACTGTGCCGGCGACGTCGGAAATGACACCTTCGGACTTCGGTACGCGGGCTTCGAAGATTTCCTCGACACGCGGGAGACCCTGTGTGATGTCGGTTCCCGCGACACCTCCGATGTGGAACGTACGCATGGTAAGCTGGGTGCCCGGCTCGCCGATCGCCTGCGCGGCGACGACACCGACCGAGGCGCCGATCTCGACCATGGCATTGCGACCGAGGTCGACCCCGTAACATTTGCGACAGATACCGCGATTGGATTTGCACGACACGAGCGAACGGATCTTCACCTTTTGGATGCCGGCCTTTTCGATCTCGGCCGCCTTCGGTTTGGAGATGAGCTCGCCCTTCTTCACGAGGACTTCGCCCGTTTCAGGATGCTTCACCGTCTCGAGCGCGACGCGTCCGCGGACCCGGCCTGCGAAATTCATACCGATCCCCTCGGAATCTTCACGATAGAGGATCGCACCGACGGTGTCCTTACAGTCCTCTTCGCGGACGATGATGTCTTGTGACACGTCGACGAGTCGGCGGGTGAGGTATCCGGCGGTCGCGGTACGGAGTGCGGTGTCCGCCATACCCTTACGCGCACCGTGGGTGGAGATGAAATACTCGAGCACGTTGAATCCTTCCTTGAACGAGCTCTTGACCGGGAGCTCGATGGTCTCGCCGGTGGCACCGGCCATGAGACCCTTCATACCGGTCATCTGGACGACGACCGATTCGCTTCCGCGAGCCTTGGAATAGACCATGGAGTAGACCGGGCCTTCCTTGTCGAGCGAGGCACGGACCGCATCGGTGATCTGATTCTTCGCTTCGTTCCAGATCTCGATGACACGGTTCTTGCGCTCCTCGTTGGTGAGGAATCCCATATCGTACTGCCCCTTCACCTCGACCACCTTGGTCTCGGCATCGGCGAGGATGTCCGCCTTCTCGATCGGGACCTTGAGGTCGTCCATACCCCAACTGATACCGGACAAAGAGACCGACTTGAATCCCAGGTCCTTGAGCTTGTCGGCGAATTTCGCGGTTTCTTCTTGTCCGACCTCCTCGAGCATGCGGGCCATGATACCATTCAAACTCTTCTTCACGAATTCCTCGTTCATGAAACGAAGGTTTTCCGGCAAGATATCATTGAAGAGCACGCGGCCGGCGGACGTTTCGATAAGCTCACCCTTCCATGAAAGTTTGATCTTCGCATTCACGGCGATGATGCCATTGTGGTAGGCGAAAATGACCTCGTCCATGGATGCGAACGCCTTGCCTTCACCCTTCACGCCCGGCTTAAAGTGGGTCAGGTAATAGACGCCGAGCACCATGTCGAGCGTCGCCGACACGATCGGATCGCCGGACGCCGGCTTCAGGAGGTTCTTGGCCGAGAGCATCATGTTCGCGCTCTCCCAGCGGGCTTGGTCGGTCAGCGGGACGTGGACCGCCATCTGGTCGCCGTCGAAGTCCGCGTTGAATGCGGCGCACACCATCGGGTGAAGGCGGATAGCCTTGCCCTCGATGAGCACCGGCTGGAACGCCTGGATGGAGAGACGGTGAAGCGTAGGGGCGCGATTGAGCAACACGTAGTGATTCGCGATGATCTGGTCGAGGATCTCGTACGCTTCTTCCGCTTCCGCGTCGACCATACGTCCGGCGGTGCGGACATTGTGTGCGTCCTCACGCTCGATGAGCTTCTGGATGATGAACGGCTTGAAGAGTTCGAGTGCCATCTTCTTCGGCAGACCGCACTGATGCAGTTTGAGCTTGGGTCCGACGACGATGACGGAGCGTCCGGAATAGTCGACGCGCTTGCCAAGAAGGTTCTGACGGAACCGTCCCTGTTTGCCCTTGAGGGCATCAGCAAGCGAACGGAGCGGACGACGCTGACCGGTCGACGCGGCGGCGCTGGCCTGTCCGCGGCGGGCGCTATTGTCAAAGAGTGCGTCTACCGCTTCTTGCAGCATGCGCTTCTCATTACGCGTGATGACTTCCGGCGCGCCGATCGAGAGAAGTTTCTTGAGTCGGTTGTTGCGGTTGATGATACGACGATAGAGGTCGTTCAGGTCAGACGTGGCGAAGCGACCACCGTCAAGAGCCACCATCGGACGCAGGTCCGGCGGAATGACCGGGATGACGGTCGGGAGCATCCATTCGAGCTTGAGTTCGGCCTTTTTGAAGCCCTGGAACACCTTGAGCCGTTGGAGATGCTTCTTCGTATCGGACATTTCGCCCGCTTCGAGTTCGGCCCGAAGCGACGCGATCATCGCCGGGATATCGATCTTCTCGAGGATCTTGCGGACGGCTTCGGCGCCGATACCGGCCGAGAAAACCTGACCGAAACGTGTCGAGAGATTGAAGTACTCGATCTCGGAAAGGATGCTGTACGGTGTCAGACTGCGGAGTTCTTCCTTGGTCGAACGGTACTGCTCGCGCAGGCTCTCGAGTCCCTCGTCGGAATCCTTGAGTTCCTTCTGCTTCACCTTGTATTCGGTCTCGAGTTCCTTGAGCGACTTTTCCTTGAGGCTCTCATTCACCTCGGTCACGATGTAGGACGAGAAATAGATGACGCGTTCGAGTTCGGCCGGCGAGATACCGAGGACGAGTCCGATCTTGGACGGGACGCCACGCAGATACCAGATGTGCGAGACCGGCGTCGCGAGTTTGATGTGTCCCATCCGCTCGCGACGGACGATGGCGCGCGTCACTTCGACGCCGCATTTGTCGCAGACGATCCCCTTGTAGCGGATACGCTTGTACTTGCCGCAGTAGCATTCCCAGTCCTTGGCGGGACCGAAGATGCGCTCGCAGAAGAGCCCATCCGGCTCGTAACGCTGGGTGCGGTAGTTGATGGTCTCCGGCTTGGTCACTTCTCCGGTCGACCACTCGAGGATCTGGTCCGGGCTCGCCAAGGTCAGCTTGACGCTGTTGAAGTCACTGACTTTCGTGATGTTTTCCGTGGTCATAGGCATAGGTGTGTGGCGTTAGAAGTCCGTTACGCGGGCTAAAGATCCCCGAAGTTCCGCTCCTCCGCGGGTGCCGTCGCTTCCCCATCCTCGTCTATCGTCTTCGCGCCCTTGAGCTCCACATTGAGACAGAGTCCCTTGAGCTCATTGACAAGCACGTGGAACGAGGCGGGAATGTTCGGACTGCGGATCGGTTCGCCCTTGATGATGGACTCGTATGCCTTCGACCGTCCGAGTACGTCGTCCGACTTGATGGTGAGCATTTCCTGGAGCGTATACGCGGCGCCGTATCCTTCGAGCGCCCACACTTCCATTTCGCCGAAGCGCTGGCCGCCGAACTGTGCCTTGCCACCGAGCGGCTGCTGGGTGATGAGTGAGTAGGGGCCGATGGAGCGCATGTGGAGCTTGTCCTCCACGAGGTGATTGAGCTTGAGGATATACATGATGCCGACGGTCGACTCATTGTCGAATTTGACACCAGACTTGCCGTCAGTAAGCCGTATTTTGCCATTTTCTGGCAGACCGGCCTTCCGGAGTTCCGTCTTGATATCGTCTTCGGACACGCCGTCGAGCGCCGGGCTCGCCACGGTATAGCCGAGCTTCGAAGCCGCCCATCCGAGGTGCGTCTCGAGGATCTGTCCGATGTTCATACGTGACGCCACACCAAGCGGGTTCAGGATCACGTCGACCGGAGTCCCATCCGGGAGGTACGGCATATCCTCGACCGGCGCGATATGCGAGATGACACCCTTGTTGCCGTGTCGTCCGGCGAGCTTGTCGCCGACTGAGAGCTTACGGATTTGTGCAACTGATACTTGGATCTGTTCGAAGACGCCCATCGGGAGCTTGTCGCCCTTCTCGCGCGAGAAGACGCGGATGTCCACGACCTTGCCGCGCTCGCCGTGCGGGAGATAGAGAGAAGAATCCTTCACGTCACGTGACTTCTCACCGAAGATGACCCGGAGCAACCGCTCTTCCGCCGTCAGATCGCCTTCGCCCTTCGGCGTGATCTTGCCGGCGAGGATGTCGCCCGAGGAAACTTCGGCGCCCACGCGGATGATGCCCGTCTCGTCAAGATTTTTCAGACGGTCTTCGCCGATGTTCGGGATATCGCGGGTGACCACTTCGGGCCCAAGCTTGGTGTCACGGACATCGATCGAGAAGTCCTCGATATGGATGGAGCTGAAACGATCGGCCTGGATGACCCGCTCGGACACGATGATCGCGTCCTCGTAGTTGAAACCTTCCCACGGCACGAACGCGACGAGCATGTTCTGCCCGAGCGCGAGTTCGCCGTGATCGGTCGAGGAACCGTCCGCAAGGAGGTCGCCCTTCTTCACGGTCGCCCCCTTCAGGACGCGTGGGACCTGGTTCATGCTGGTGAACGAGTTGGATTTCGCAAACGAGAGGAGTTTGTATTCACGATCGAAATGATCTTTCTTCGCACCGGCGGGTGTGACCTCGCGGACCACGACGCGTGTGCTATCAGCGATGATCACCTCGCCGTCACGACTCGCCACCACGGCCTGACCGGAGTCCTTGGCCGCCTTGTCTTCGATACCGGTACCGACGATCGGCGCAGCCGGAACGACACATGACACCGCCTGTCGTTGCATATTGGAACCCATGAGGGCGCGGTTCGCATCATCGTGTTCGAGGAACGGGATGAGTGCGGTCGCCGTCGAGATACACTGCTTCGCAGACACGTCGACATAGTCGAGTTCGTCCACGTCGGCCATGCCTGGTTCACCCTTCACGCGGGCTTCCACGGAATCCTCGAGGATATTGCGATGTGCGTCGAGCTTGATGCCGGCATGAGCGATCGACTTGCGATCCTCGACGATAGCATTGATATATTCGACATCGAGCGTGACAAACGGACGGACAGCGATCGTCTTGCCATGCTTCGCCTTGGCCACGGCCTCGGCCGTCTTCTCATCGGCGATCAGCTCGCCCTTCTTCACCACTCCGGCAATCGCCTCGTCGGGAATGCGATAGAGGAGCGCGTCCTTCTCGGCCGGGACTTCCTTTTGCACCTTGAGGTACGGGGTTTCGAGGAACCCGTATTCGTTCACGCGGGCATAGGTCGCGAGGTGACCGACGAGTCCGATGTTCGGCCCTTCCGGCGTTTCCACCGGGCAGATACGTCCATAGTGGGAATGGTGCACGTCGCGCACTTCGAAACCGGCGCGCTCGCGGGTGAGTCCGCCCGGACCCATCGCGGAGAGACGCCGCTTGTGTTCGAGCTCGGCGAGCGGGTTCACCTGGTCCATGAACTGCGAGAGCTGCGAGCTCGAGAAGAATTCCTTGACCGATGCCGCTACCGGACGCGGGTTCACGAGCTGTCCCGGCACGACCGTCACGATATCGCACGTGGACATGCGGTCCTTCACATTGCGGACCATACGGTAGATACCGACGCGGAGTTTGTTCTGTATGAGTTCGCCCACGGCCCGGACACGCCGGTTGCCGAGGTGGTCGATGTCGTCCGGCTTGGACGCCGGATCGTTGTTGAGACGGATGATCTCGCGGATGATGAGGACGAGGTCGTCCGGATTGAGGATACGGTTCTCCTCGACATTGTCGCGCTCGATCTCGAGGCGCTGGTTGAGGCGGTACCGTCCGACCGTGCCGAAGTCATAGCGCTCGAAATCGAAGAACATCGAGTTGATCATCTGCTTGGCGTTCTCTTCCGTCGCGAGGTCTCCCGGACGGATACGCTTGTACACTTCACGATAGGCTTCGCCACGGTTCGTCGTCGCATCCTTGGCAGCGGTCGTCTCGAGGAAGTGCACGTCGCCCGTATCGATATCGGAAAAGGAATCGGCGATTTTCTTGTCGTCGAAACCGAACGCACGCAGAAGCGTCGTCACCGGGAGCTTACGCTTGCGGTCGATCTTCACGGAAAGCACGCCGTCGAGGTCGGTCTCGATCTCGAGCCACGCACCGCGGTTCGGGATGACCTTCGCGCCGAAGAGCCGCTTGCCCTTGTTGAACTCCATGGTGAAGAACACCCCGGGACTGCGGATAAGCTGGGAAACCACGACGCGCTCCACGCCGTTGATGATGAACGTGCCCCGCTCGGTCATGATCGGGAAATCGCCGAGATAGATCTCCTGTTCCTTCACCTCGCCGGTCTTCTTCAAGACCAAGGTGGCCTTGGCACGAAGCGGCGCCTCGTAGGAAATATTCTTGGCTTTGGACGTCTCCGGATCGTATTTCGGCTCGTCGAGATAGTAGTCGGTCAGCGAGAGTTCGATATCCTTGCCCGTGAAATCGGCGATCGGGTTCACCTCGTCGAAAAGCTCCTTGATGCCCTTCTCCCAGAACCATTCATACGAGTCGGTCTGGATTTCGATCAGGTTCGGCAACGAGACGAGCACCTGATCGCGGAAGAATTTCCGCTTCGACAGCGACGAGTGTGAACTGACGTGTTCCTTGACCCGGAGCGCGGACTTCGTCTGAGACATACGAAAATTGCCATCGTCACTTCTTGCTGTTTCGGCGGGGCCGTCGAGAAAACAAGCGATGACTGATGGTTGCGGTTATTTATGAAATTGTATCACCCGTACGGACTCGAGACATTCTCTTTGAGAAAAAAAGAGAAACATAACGAGGAAACCCGCGCTTCTGCGCGTTTTTCCTTTAACTCCGACCTGCTGACCGACTGAAGAGTCCTCTAAAGCGGACTTTCTACCTAGTGGTCCTATCGTACCAAGAGAGGCAAAATGTGTCAAGGTCGGGATACGGCGAAATTTCTGAAAATGAAAAGAAGGAAATATCGTGGCTTATATAAAGCCTATTTTCGATGTATAAATCGTATTGATTTTATCAGATCGAGAAAATCTTTTTCAAATTGATTCTCTGCTCTTGCCTGCTTATATATTACAAACATATCTTTCCCGGCATTAAGTTTCACAAAATACAACTGGCCTCCGGTTCCAGCTTTACTGGCGATATCATTCCCTTTCATGTCTTTTGCAACAGGGAAAGTTATTACGTCAGTCGCATTTCCATCTATCATGCCCGCACACCACTGCCCATTTGGATCGCTGGCTCCCTTCGCCGAATATATCTTATTAAATATAGTCGCCCTCTCTTCAAAATTTGAAAAAACATAAAAATCTATCTGCTTCCTCCCAATATCGGTATACCAAATATGATCATCTGCAGCCACGGAAGCATTTGGAAACGGCAACATTGCATTATCCTTTCTCTCGTAGGAATTCTTAACTTCCTCGTCCGTCATTTTCTGTAAATCAGCCCAAGAGATATCCAGGTAATCACCATACAATTTTGCGTTAGTCCTTATATTGCCATCGTAATTTGTTGCCAAAAAATTACGCATCTCACCAATTGTTTGCTGTATTTCCCCAGAATGTCGCGTCTCAATCAACCAGTAGTCAGGGACGTCGAAAGAGAACCCTATTTTTCCATCACTTACCCTTATCAATTTGGAGTTTTTTTGACTTACTGTGATATTGGAAAAATCAGCGCTACAATTTAGTACTGATTCCACCGAAATCGTTTTCTTCTGTCCTTCCTGGCTAAAGATGAGCGTGCGCCAAAAACCAAATTCTAGGTCTTTTTTATAATAAAAAAATCCAACAATAGCCACGCCTAAAAACACGCCGGCAGGAATAATAATACGATTCACTATTCTAAGCTTTTTCGACATATATTTTTCGGCACTGGTTCCCGATTAGGTGGCTGAGATTCCCTCTCTGGTGCTAAGATAAGCACAAAATCGACGTTTTATTTATTATAAAGTAAAAATGCTCAATCCGCAGTCACAAATCCCCCTC
>CAITOC010000039.1 GCA_903893925.1 Candidatus Moraniibacteriota bacterium | reverse complement strand
GAGGGGGATTTGTGACTGCGGATTGAGCATTTTTACTTTATAATAAATAAAACGTCGATTTTGTGCTTATCTTAGCACCAGAGAGGGAATCTCAGCCACCTAATCGGGAACCAGTGCCGGAATATCAATATGGGGAAAATAAAAATAACATACGGGGGATGGTATCAGCGGACGACGCTCCATCTGAGTGAGATCTATGATTTTCTCGAATTCGGAACGTCCAATTTGGCTTTGGAAAAAGGGAAACTGAGGCGGTTGCACAAGAAGCTGGATCTTGCGGAAGTCACTCGCGAGTCCAACTATCTGGAATACGTGAGTGCACGGACGAACAGCGGTATCGTAATCCGTTACTATGAGGACGGTCTCTATATCCTGGAGCGTGAAGCGTCCGATGTCGAGGCATCGCGGAAGACTTTGGAGACGTATTTCACCGACGTGTTCAATCCGGCTATCGGATATCTGTTCTCTCTCGGTGCGCCGACGCCGAAAGTGTTGGCAAACATGAAGACGCAGCATGCGACCGTCGTGACCGTGATCGGAGAAAAGAGCGAATCGGAAGCGCTACTGGAGAAGGTGGACCATATCTATTCGAAGATCGAATCCGGCGAGTTCTCGGTCTACAAGGCGCCACTGTATATGTTCGTCGTGGTTCCGGAATCGGCGAAGGATGGCGCGGGAGAGCTCGTGGAGAACCTGATTTTTTTCCGGGAGTTCAAGGATCAGTTGGAAAAGTACCTGCAGATCCATCGGACATTGTGGGAAGAAATTTCCCAGATCAAGGAGAAGAACGAAATCAGGGGAAACGAGGTCGAGGAGATACGTGGAAAATTGGACGGGTATCAGACGGCGATCAGTCTCATCAATAATCGGATCAATCAGATGGGCTCCTATGTCCGGACGAGGGCATCGGTGAGTAAGCACACGAACACTGAGCAGCACCTGACCGATCTCTTCCAGTACAAATTCGAAACATTGACCGACACGCTCGACTATATCAAGGAGATCTGGAAGATGACCGGAGATTATCTCAATTCCTCGATCCAGAACCTCGTGGAGATCAAGGGGCAGAGCGCGGCACGAGGCATCCAGTCACTCCAACTCATTACGAGTATCGGTGTCATCTCAGGTATCGTGGGATACCTTTCGAAGAGCGAATTGCCACAAATCACCGGTCTGGGAGCGCTGTATTTCATCATCATCATCATCGCAGTCACCTGGCTGTTGAACACCCTCATCTCCCGTTTTTACAAAGGGAAGAGATATCGCCTGAAGTTCAGCCAGCGCAAGGAGGACTTGTAGGCAGCTAGGCGATGGAAAAAGACGCATCCGAATGGGTGTGTTTTTTTCGTGAAAAAACGCTGACCCTGTACGGATGGTCGAAAGAGGAATATACTCTGAAGACCTCTTATAGGCCGGTGTTTCGGGCAAATGGCGGCACCTTCGATACACGCATCGGTGCGGAATCGTCCGTCGATCACCACATAGTCGTATGGGTCACGGGCACTTTGACCACAGTCGGTCTCGGATGATTATACGGCGTCTCATTTTTGAGGTCGCGTACGGGTTCGTGATCCTTATTGTGGCCGGCTTGATCGGATTCTTTGCGGTATATGCTTTTGGCACTCCGGACGTTTCCACCTTGTCGAGCCTCCCTTTGGCACAGACGTCGTATCTCTATGATCGTTCCGGGACACACGTCCTCTATGCGCTCCACGGCGAGGAAAATCGAATTGTGGTATCCCATGATGGTATTCCCGATGTCATGCGTCAGGCGACCGTCGCATCGGAGGATGGTAATTTTTACGAGCATCACGGAGTCGATTTCGGTGGGATGATACGGGCACTTTTTGAAGATATTCAGGCAGGGAAAATCGTTCAGGGAGGGTCGACCATCACACAACAACTGGCCCGGAATGTGTTCTACAATCGAGACCGTACGTTCAAACGGAAACTGCTCGAGACCGTGATGGCGATAAAGATCGAACAGGCGTTCTCAAAAGACGAGATACTCGATATGTATCTCAATCGCGTGCCGTACGGTACGAACGCCTACGGGGTGGAAATGGCGGCCCAGACCTATTTCGGAAAACCGGCGATAGATCTCTCGGTGGACGAATCAGCATTTCTCGCATCACTCACGAAGGCCCCAAGTCTCTATTCCCCGTATGTGGCGACGCATTCGGATATGACGAGCCAGAAGAACACGGTCGTGCGACTGATGTATCAACTGGATTTCATATCGCGTGATCAGGAACAGCAGGCACTGGTTGCGGATATCGCATCGAAAGTCGTCCCTCAAGCGGATCAGATCCAAGCGCCTCATTTCGTTTTCTATGTTCTTGACCAGTTGAACCGCCAATACGGCCGGGAGATACTGGATCGAGGCGGATGGAAGATCTATACGACGCTCGATTGGGATCTGCAACAGACAGCTGAGCGCGTCGTCTCCGAGGGAGCGAAGAAGAATGTCTTGTTCGGAGCGTCCAATGCGGCCCTGACGGCGATCGATCCCAGGACGGGTGAGATCAGGGCGATGGTAGGGAGCAAGGATTTTTTCGATACGTCGATTGACGGTGAGGTGAACGTGACGGTCCGTCCGAGACAACCGGGAAGTTCGTTCAAACCGATCGCATACGCGACGGCATTCGAGAAGGGATTCCAGCCGGAGACGATTCTCACGGACAAACCGATCGACTTCGGTCCTGATGGTACGGGCAAGGACTATATCCCGCAAAATTATGACGGACAGTATCATGGGACGATGCCGATGCGGTCCGCTTTGGCGGAGTCTCTCAATATTCCGGCGGTACAGACCTTGTATCTGGCCGGTATCGGTCCGACCGTGGATATGGCACACCGACTCGGAATCACGACGCTCAATGACCTGAACCGATACGGTCTGGCTTTGGTACTCGGTGGTGGGGAGGTAAAACTGCTCGATATGGTTTCCTCCTTCGGTGTGTTTGCTCGTGAGGGTGAACGAATCCAGGCACGCGGTATCACTCGAATATTTGATCAGTCGGGAAAAAAGATCGGTCCGGACGATCCCGCTCCGGCCAAAAACGTACTCGACCCAGAAGTTGCACGGAAAATAAACTCAATCCTTTCGGATAATATGGCTCGTACACCAATCTTCGGGTCGAGAAGCCCGCTCACCCTCCCGGATCGGCCGGTGGCGGCAAAAACGGGAACGACCCAGGATTTTCGTGACGCATGGACAATCGGCTATACGCCCTCTCTCGTTGTAGGCGTCTGGGTCGGGAACAATGACAATCATCCGATGAAAGGCGGTGCCGACGGCGTATTCGTAGCCGCTCCGATTTGGCACGACTTTATGGTGGCCGCTACGAAGGGGACTCCGGTCGAAAATTTTGCGGCATATACGCCGGTAACATCGGACAAGTTGCTTCTTACGGGTACGAGGGAGGACAGCCCGGCTCTCTATTTTGATATCAACAGCGGCAAAAAGCTGTCCGAGAAAAAGGCTTCGAAAAAGGATCCTTCGCAGGTCCGTGTTTCCATGGCGGACGCGGAGCACAGTATATTGTATTATGTGAACAAGAACGATCCGCTCGGTCCAACCCCGCCCGATCTCTCCGATCCGATGCTCGCCCGGTGGGAGTCCGTTCCGGAGAGCGGAAACCCGTAAGAGAGACGCTAGGTTGAACGTATGAAAAAAATATCATTCAATGCGCTCGCCATTACTTCTATTGCCGTTTTTTCGGTAATTTTTGTGAGCATGTCGTATTTAAGGATGAATAAGGCTTCATCCGAAGCAAGAACAGATACTACGAGTGTCTTGTCTTATGCCACTGAAAACAAGACGGCTAATTTAGCCGTCACAACAAATAAACAGGAACAGCCGAAGCCGGCATTGTCCATCTCCGGATGGATACCGTACTGGGCGAAGGATGCGGGGGCCGCTTCTCTTACGGGAAAGATGAATTTGTTTTCCGAAATCAATCCTTTCGCATACGCAGTCAATGCAGACGGTACACTGGTCGATACCATGAAAATCGACGTGGCTCCGTGGTCGGGCCTGTTTGCGGAAGCGAACAGGGAAAACGTGCGCATCGTCCCGACGATACTGTGGGGCGACGCTTCCGCAATGCATCGGACTTTTTCCGATTCAACACTTCTCGATCGTCACGTGGCAGTAATCATTTCAATGCTCGACCGCCACGGATTTCCCGGCGTGGATATCGATTACGAGGGCAAGGATATCGCCGATCGGGACGGATTCTCATCGTTTCTCACGAAATTGCACGAACAATTGTCGGCTGACAAGGGAAAGACGCTGAGCTGTACGGTCGAAGCCAGGACACAGGAAGATCCACCGGAGGGATTTACCGGCATACGGGCGATGAGCTATGCGAACGACTATGCTGTGCTGAATCGGGTTTGTGATAGCGTGCGTGTCATGGCATACGATCAGGTGTTTCAGATACATCGTGCCAATACGTTCACGTCATCCGACCCGGAACCGACGGCACCGAACGCGGACGATCGATGGGTGGAGGAAGTCATGCGATATGCGCTGCGTTATATCTCACCGGAGAAGCTGATACTCGGGGTGTCGACCTATGGTTGGGAATTCCGTGTCGAAAAGGTATCCGAAGGGTACCGCTACACGCGGGTGAAAAGTATCAGCTATCCCGATGCGATGACAGAGGCTCGCTTAGCCGATGTCACACCGACGCGTACCGATGGTGGAGAACTTTCTTTTACCTATCAGGCTACCGACGGCGAACATGTCGTGACGTTCGATGATACCGAATCGGTCCGCAGAAAAGCTGATATTGTGAAGAAACTGGATTTCGAAGGCATAAGTATATTCAAAATTGATGGCCAGACGGATCAGAAGTTCTTCGAAATGTTGGGGCATACGAAGTAAAGGCAAAAAGGATTTTGAGAGGTTGATATCCGTGGTCTGATATCCGTGGTCTTGCCAAAAATAACCGTTCATGGTAGGATAGGGAGACGCATTGGCAGCCACAACAGCCTCGTCGAACTTTTTTGGGCATCGCCGCAGAAAGTGCGTATAACCGATCATATTCAACAATATGGAACAGGGAAGAATCTCCAAAATCGTGTCCGACCGCGGATTCGGGTTCATCACTCGTGATGGACAGGAGAAAGACCTTTTCTTTCACTCGAAGGAACTCGAAGGAGTCATTTTCGAAGACCTGAAAGAAGGGGATACCGTCAAATTCGAGGTGAGCGAGAGCCCGAAGGGGCCGAACGCCACTCGTGTTTCGAGGGTCTAAATATCGAAGGCGATCGAAAAGCCTCCCAGTAATGGGAGGCTTTTTCGTACGCAGTTTCAAAGAATTTACTTCGTATCGAAATGAGTTTTCTGAATGAATACCGAAATAATTTGAACCATTGTCGTCTCATCTCCTCAAGATTCCCGCCTCCGCGGGAATGACATGACAGACTGTACGCCATTAATCTCGTCAGTTCGGCATACGGAAGGGAGTTCGATGGGGGAGGGGACTTTTACGGAGCCTGTTCCAGGGAGACGATATGGGAGGCTAAGAACTCGTATGCGCCAGATGCTTCGTTCGAATCGGGGGTGATGCCCGGAAACCGGTTTACTTCGAGCAAATACGGGAGGCCACTGTCCTTGTCTATGATGATATCGGTGCGGGACCAGGTGAGGCCAAGAAGTCCGCTTGCCGTTATCGCTATCGACTTGATACGCTCGGGTATGTCGTCGACGTTGGCGAAATGTTCTTTCGCACCGTTGCAGGTATTGTTTCGGAACTCACCTTCGGAAGGATAACTTTTCTCACCGGACACGACGATTCCGTTCACGACCATGATGCCCCAGTCATATTCGTTTCGTATGAATCGCTGAAAGAGGAATTCCTTGTGTTTCGGCAGATCGGCGATCGTTGATGCGAGCTCGGATTCGGAGGCGACATACGCGGAAAATTTTCCCTGAGCTCCCTTGACGTCTTTGACGATCAACGGATACCCACAAACCTTCCTGATAAGCGGCATTTCTTTCTCAATATTGCGACGACTGACAAAGACCGTATCCGGAATCGGAAGACCATGGAGAGAAAATGCCATCGTGTCGGTTATCTTTGAAGGGCTTTGTTCAACGGAGGAGTGAGGAGTGCCGGTCGATTCAAAATAGAGCCTGAGTGCATAGGCAAGGTCACGCTGGCTCCAGCTTGATGTCAGCCAGACGAAAGAGAAATTCTTCGTGTCGGCGCCTTTATGAAAGACTTCGGTGGAACCCGCGTGAAAGACGAATGAGATGTCTCGGTACGTCCCGGCCGTAAAATCAATCGGAAACGGAAATTGTCCTACGATATCGCGTGTCCCGCTGAGAGCCGGAAGACTGAGAAGGCTGAATATTTTTGACATATTACGGGAATGATTGAGAATAATCCTTTCCCGAGCTATTCTTCCGCTTGTCAATAAGCGTGGTAATATAGCGCATTTCCATGCACAACAAGAGAATTTATAAATTATATAACGATTATATAGATTTGTAAAGGCCTCGCTCTTTATGAATGCAAAAACATCCACACTCCTTCAGAAAGGCAAAGAGGACACGTTTGCGATGAAGATCGCAATCATCAATACAAAAACGCTGTTCCCATGGCGACTTCATCATATTGATTCGGTATAAGCGTCGTTGTCATTCCCGCGAAAACGGGAATTCCTGGTGTTTTTTATCTTATCGGGAATATAATGAAGGAAAGATGAAAAATGTGGATATACTCAGTCACGTTAGAAACTGAAACCATATCAAATACGTCTGTCTTTGCGAGCCCATCCTCGGGTAGCCTGTGTTACGTTCAGGAGTTCGCCCCGGCATTCGCGGGGCGAACTCCTC
>CAITOC010000038.1 GCA_903893925.1 Candidatus Moraniibacteriota bacterium | reverse complement strand
CGACTCCCTATAGGGAGTCGAACTCCTGAACGTAACAGTGATTCAGTTCATTTGGTATGACAACAAGGGCTGTTACTGCGAGCTTGAGTCTTCGAGGGCGTGGCAATCCAGGAATCCAGAATTATCTGAATGTCTGGATCACCGAGAATTCTGAATACAGAATCCTCGCGAAGAAGAACTTATTGCATATTTCTAATTCTTGATTCTTTATTCATAATTCCAGATTCTTGATTCAAAAACCATATGGCCAATATACTCATCGAGGAACTGAAGAAACAGATAGCCGATTTCCGCTTCGAGGCGGAGAAGGAGTCGATCGGACGGATACTCGAAACCGGTGACGGCGTGGCGCGTCTCTCGGGTCTTTCCGGCGTGGCGGCGTCCGAAATCATCTCGTTTGAAAGCGGAGCGGTCGGAGTCGCGCTCAACCTCGAAGAAGCCGAAGTCGGCGTGATGATGCTTTCCGGCGGCAACGGCGTGCGTGAGGGCGAGACGGCCAAGGGGACCGGAAAGCTCCTCTCCATTCCTGTATCCGACGCGATTATCGGACGGGTCGTCGATCCGCTCGGTGTTCCTCTTGATGGGCGCGGCGAGATCGCGGGCGAGAAGAAACTCATGCCGATCGAGAAGGTCGCCCCCGGTGTTATAACCCGTCAGGGCGTGAACCAGCCGCTCCAGACCGGTATCAAGGCGATTGATGCACTCATCCCGATCGGTCGCGGACAGCGCGAACTGATCATCGGTGATCGTCAGACCGGCAAGACCGCGATCGCGATCGATGCCATCGTGAACCAGAAGGGACAGGACGTGATCTGTATCTATGTCGCGGTCGGCCAGAAGGAATCCAAAGTCGCGCGTATCTTGGGTGAACTCACCAAGCGTGGCGCGATGGACTATACGATCATCGTTTCGGCCGGCGCGTCCGACCCGGCGGCGCTTTCGTTCCTCGCACCGTATGCAGGAGCCGCTATCGGCGAATACTTCATGGACCAAGGCAAGGACGTGCTCGTCATCTATGATGATCTTTCCAAACATGCGTGGGCGTATCGGCAGATCGCACTCATCTTGCGTCGTCCGCCGGGACGCGAGGCCTATCCGGGCGACGTGTTCTATCTCCATTCACGGCTCCTTGAACGCAGTGCCAAGATGAATTCCGAAAACGGTGGTGGGTCGCTCACCGCACTTCCGATCATCGAGACACAGGCAGGCGACGTGTCCGCCTATATCCCGACGAACGTCATCTCCATCACCGACGGGCAGATCTATCTCGAATCCGATCTCTTCCACAAGGGTATTCGCCCAGCACTCAATGTCGGTCTCTCGGTATCACGTGTGGGTTCCGCCGCGCAGATCAAGGCGATGAAACAGGTTGCCGGCACGCTCCGACTCGATTTGGCGCAGTTCCGCGAGCTCGAGGCCTTCGCTCAGTTCGGTTCCGACCTCGACGAGAAGACGCGCTCGCTCATCGAACGAGGGCGCCGGTCGGTGGAAGTCCTGAAACAGGGCCAGTATTCACCACTCTCCGTGGAGCAGGAAGTCGCAGTGCTTTATGCACTCTCGCGCGGATACCTTGATACCGTCCCGGCTGACAAGATCCGCTCTTGGGAAAAGGAATTTCTCGAATACCTCGCTTCCGAAGGGGAAGACGTGCTTTCGGCCATCCGAGAGAAAAAGGCGCTCGACGAGGAGACGGAGGCGATGCTTAAGGGAAAGATAGTGGAATTTATGAAGAGAAACTGACAACTGATAACTGACAAAGGGAAACTAACAAGTAACAATTGGCAACTGATAATGAAGAAAGGGATAAGACTAGGACTGTTTGTAAGTTCGCAGAGAGAAAAAAAGTTGTGAGTCGTACGTTCGCAAAGGTGGTAAGATTTTCGGTTGTAAGTGGTAAGTTGTAAGTCGTAAGTTCGCGAAGCGCTATGCCGAACGTGGCTGATATCAGACGGAGAATAAAGGGCGTGAAGAGCACGGGGAAAATCACCCGGGCCATGGAAATGGTGTCCGCCGCCAAGGTGCGCCGCGCTGTTGCGGCCGCAACGGCACTTCGACCGTATGCTGAGGAGGCGATATCAGTGCTTCGTCAGGTCCGGCTCGCGTTCCCCGAGAACAAGCATCCACTCCTTGAAACGCGTGAGACGAACAAACGGATCATTCTCTTGGTCAGTGGGAATCGTGGACTCGCCGGGACATTCTATGCACAACTCTTCCGCACACTCCGCGCACACCTGTCGGATATTTCCGGCGAGGTGTCGTTCATCACGATCGGCAAGAAGAGCGACGCGCAGGCGAAAAGGATGGAAAAGGACGTGCTCGCGTCGTTCCCGGATATTCTCGCATTGCCGATGGCGGAGTCGGTGCGTCCGGTCGCCAAGATGCTCCTCGATGAGTATCGTTCCGGTCGGACGGACCGTATCGAGGTGGCGTATACGAACTTCTTCTCCATGATGCGGCAGGAGCCGGTCATCCGGACGATTCTCCCGATCTCGTCGGAAGAGGCGGAATCCGAGCTCGAAGTGTCGGGACGCAAGCCTGAAGAAGGGAAATACGCGATCGAGCCGGGGCCGGATGCCGTACTCGAGACCATGGTGCCACGACTCCTCGAAGCCGAGATCTTTCACGCGATCCTCGAGTCGAACGCGTCACAAGAAGCCGCGCGCATGATGGCGATGCGAAGCGCGACCGATGCGGCGACTGAGATGGCTGAGGGACTTACGCTCGCCTATAACCAGCTGCGACAATCCAAGATCACTCAGGAGATCGCCGAGCTCTCGGCGGGCAAGGCGGCTTTGGAGGGATGAATCGGGGAAAAGTAGTAAGTAGACGGTAGTGAGTAGTGAGGGAAGAAACCACCCTCACCCTGCCCTCTCCCGAAGGGAGAGGTGGCAAAACAGAAGAAAGATGAAAGTGATAAAATATCGAATCAACGATTTGTTTCCGGAGCGGTCCGGGGACATGAGTCGATTTGAAAGACAGAGAGCAGATAATGATAGAAGTAGCTTCTTCTCCCTCTGGGAGAAGGTGGCTCGGTACTCCGAGACGGATGAGGGTCGGGAGTCGATATCGGGGATTCGGACCCTCACCTGCCACCCTCACCTGCCACCCTCACCTTTCGCCCTCACCTTTCGCCCTCACCTGCCACCCTCACCTGTCAGGAATACCTGACATCCTCTCCCAAAGGGAGAAGTGGGGGATAAGGAAGGAAAAACGATATGTACAAGCAAAGCATACGGAAAGAAACGTTGTCGAAAGTGAGAAATCTGCGAAGGAATCAGACACCGCAGGAAGTCATACTTTGGTCGAGATTACGGAACAGGGGATTTAGAAATTTGAAATTCAGAAGGCAGTATCCGGTCGGGAGATATATAGTGGATTTCGTTTGTTTGGAAAAGAAATTGATTGTAGAGTTGGATGGATGGCAGCACGGGGTTGAAGAGGGTAAGAGATACGATGAAGAAAGAACGAACTATTTACGGAGCGAAGGGTATGAGGTCATACGATTTTGGAATAATGAGATAAACGGGAATCTCGATGGAGTCGTTTTGAAAATTGAAGAATGGTGCGCGTAGAACCCCTCACCCCAACCCTCTCCCAAAGGGCGAGGTGGGGAAAAGAGGAAAGATGGCAGAAAAATGGGATGGAGTAGGTGAAAAAAAGAATGAACGTAATCCGGAATTTGGTAAAAACTATGAGTAATGGAAAAGTATTGCAGGTGATCGGGCCGGTGGTGGACCTCGACTTCTCGGTGCGAGACGGGGAGGCTGTGCTGCCGGGTATCCGTGAAGCGGTGAACATTCCGGTCGAAGGCGGGAAACTCGTGGTGGAAGTGCACCAGCACCTAGGCGACGGGCGCGTGCGTACGATCGCGATGGGTCCGACGGACGGATTGGTCCGCGGCATGGAAGCGATTTCGACGGGCGCCGCGATAACGGTGCCGGTCGGGCACGCGGTGCTCGGTCGCATGATGAACCTCTTCGGCGACGCGATTGATGGCAAGGAAGAGATCGTGACGGAGACGAGACTCCCGATTCATCGCGAGGCGCCGTCGTTCGACGAGCAGTCGACCGAGGCAGAAGTATTCGAGACGGGCATCAAGGCGATCGACCTTATCTGTCCGTTTATGAAGGGTGGCAAGGTGGGTCTCTTCGGAGGGGCCGGCGTCGGCAAGACGGTGGTCATCCAGGAGCTCATCCGTAATATTGCGCAGGAACACGGCGGATTCTCCGTATTCGCCGGCGTCGGTGAGCGGACTCGCGAGGGGAACGACCTCTATCACGAGATGAAGGACTCGGGCGTACTCGAAAAGACCGCACTCGTGTTCGGTCAGATGAACGAACCGCCGGGAGCCCGTGCCCGTGTCGCGCTTTCCGCGCTCACGATGGCCGAGGCCTTCCGTGATGAGGGCGGCAAGAACGATGTTCTGCTCTTTGTCGATAACATTTTCCGTTTCACGCAGGCCGGATCGGAAATCTCCGCGCTCCTCGGCCGCATCCCGTCGGCCGTGGGATACCAGCCGACCCTCGCCGAAGAGATGGGGCTTCTCCAGGAGCGCATCACCTCGACCAAGTCCGGTTCGATCACGTCGGTGCAGGCGGTGTATGTCCCGGCGGACGACCTGACCGACCCGGCGCCGGCGACGACCTTCTCCCATCTCGACTCGACAGTGGTACTTTCCCGCGCGATTTCCGAACTCGGCATCTATCCGGCGGTCGATCCGCTCGATTCGACATCGACCATCCTCGATCCGGCAATCGTCGGTGAGAAACACTACGAGGTCGCGCACGGAGTGCAGCGGATACTCCAGCGATACAAGGATCTGCAGGACATCATCGCGATCCTCGGTATGGAGGAGCTTTCCGACGAGGACAAACTGACGGTCATGCGCGCGCGCAAGGTGCAGAAATTCCTCTCCCAGCCGTTCTTCGTCGCCGAACAGTTCACCGGCAAGTCCGGCAAGTATGTCACGCGCGAGAAGACCGTGGAAGGATTCGGGAAAATTCTCGCCGGAGAACTCGACGAGATTCCGGAATCGGCGTTCTATATGAAGGGAAGCATCGAGGAAGTACTCGAAGAGACTAACAACTGACAACTGACCACTGACAACGGGGAGCGGGGAGGGGACTGACAACTAACAACTAACAACTGATAACGGGGAGGGAGCGGAGAACGGGGAGGGGACTGACAACTAACAACTGACCACTGACAACGGGGAATTGGGAGCAGGGGGGTGATTTGAAACAGTAAATGATATGGAAAAATTCCGGTTCAGGAAATGGAAAGTGTACAATGATTCGCAGGAGCTCTTTTCCCTTATTCTGAAAATTGTTAAGGATCTACCGAAAGAATTCCGTTTCGAAATAGGAAGTCAGATGATCCGTGCCGCCTTGTCGGTAGCGCTTAATATTGCGGAAGGAAGCGGAAAAACTACGGATAAGGAACTGAATCGTTATCTGAATATTTCGCTCGGTTTCCTATATGAGACGATGGCGGCAATGGATGCGTTGAAATTAAACGGGATGGTTCAAGAAGAGCGGTATGATGAGGCGATGAAACGGATAGATGGGATTTCAAATCAGCTTGATGGGTTAAAGAAAACACTTGTGAAATGACGGTTGTAAGTTGTAAGTTGTAAGTTGTATGTTACTAAAGCTTAAGATCGTGACGCCGGAACGACTTGTGCTCGAGGAGGACGTGTATTCGGTGACGTTGCCGGCCGAGGGCGGGGAGATTACCGTGTTGCCGGATCATATCCCGTATATCGGATCGCTCCGGTCCGGAGAAATCTTTTTCCGCCGGGAGGCGAACGCGGAGCCGGAGAGTCTCGCGACCTCGGGTGGATTCGTGGAGCTCCACGGCAATGTCTTGTCCGTCATGGCTGATACCGCCGAGCGTGCCGAGGAGATCGATCTTGAGCGTGCCGAGGCGGCGAAGAAGAAAGCCGAGGAACTCAAGGCCGAACGGCATCTGCTCGACGACGAACAGTATGCCCGCGTCGCGGCATCGCTGGAGAAGGAATTCGCCCGGCTGCATGTCGCCCGCAAGCATCGGAGCAAAGGCGGTTTCATCGCCCCGGGACAGTAGGAATAGAATATCTGGCAACTTTGTAGAGTCGATCTGGTGGAACGACTCTGCTTAATTTTCGGCTTGAAAAAAGGCGGGGAGTAGGATAGAGTAAGGGGAGTAACCGTGATTTTCCGCTTATGGAAGGGCGATATATTCCCGAGAATATCGAAGGAAAGTGGCAGGAAAAATGGGAGAAACAAGGGACGTTCCGGCAATATGGCCGAGAACGGAAATTTTACGCGCTCGACATGTTCCCGTACCCCTCGGGGGCGGGACTGCACGTGGGGCATCCGAAGGGCTATATCGCGACGGATGTCATCGCACGGATGAAACAGCTTCAGGGGTATGCGGTACTGCATCCGATGGGGTGGGACGCATTCGGTCTTCCGGCGGAGCAGTATGCGATCAAGAACAAGACACATCCGAGCAAGACGACGCGGGAAAATGTCGCGACCTTCAAAGGCCAGCTTGGCCGGCTCGGCTTCACGTACGACTGGGATCGTGAGATCAATACGACCGACCCGGAGTATTACAAGTGGACACAGTGGATATTTCTCCAGATGTTGAAGAAGGGGCTCGCGTATGAATCGTACGAGCCGATTATCTGGTGTCCGTCGTGCCAGACAGGACTCGCCAACGAGGATCTGGAGAACGGCGCGTGCGAGCGCTGCGGGACGATTGTTGAGAAGAAACCGATGCGACAGTGGGTGCTGCGTATCACCGACTATGCCGACCGCCTATTGGAAGGGCTTGATGCGCTCGACTGGCCGGAGTCGATCAAGGAATCGCAGCGGAATTGGATCGGACGAAGCGAAGGAACGGTTATAAAATTTTTAATTTTTAATTCTCAATTTTTAAATAAAAACGAAGAATATATCGAGGTGTTTACGACGCGGGTAGATACGCTATTCGGTTGCACGTATGTGGTGGTCGCGCCGGAGCATCCTTTGATCAGAGGGCAGGGAACGGGGAATTTCTCCCACCCCTCAGTCCTGAATACAGGACAGCTCCCCTCAGGCAGGGGAGCAGGGAATGGGGAGCAGAAAACGGGAATTAGAAATTGGGAGGAAGTGCATGCGTATATCGAGGAGACGAAGAAGAAGACCGAGATGGAGCGGACGGCGGAGGGGCGCGAGAAGACCGGCGTTCGGCTCGAAGGTATTATGGCGGTCAATCCGACAAACGGTGAGGAAGTGCCGGTGTTCGTCGCGGATTATGTGCTCGGTGATTACGGTACCGGCGCGGTGATGGCCGTCCCGGCGCACGACACGCGTGATTTCGCCTTCGCGAAAAAATACGACCTGCCGATCAAGAATGTCATCATGCCGCACCTGACCGATAAGAAGAACCCTCCGCGGGAAGGGAAAAAGTCCGTCGAACGCAATACCATTCATGCCCTGGTACGGAATCCGAAAGACGGGAAATTCCTGTGTCTAGAGTGGAAGAATCATCCATGGACCACGTTCATCGTGGGAGGCGTGGAAGACGGCGAGGACATCGTCGAGGCCGCCAAACGGGAAGTGCTCGAGGAGACGGGATTCTTGAATCTGCGACATATCGGGACCTTGGACAGGAAAGTGCGAAGCGAATATTTCGCGGCGCACAAGGATGAGAATCGGGTCGCGAATACGACGGCGGTTTTGTTCGAACTTGAAGATGAATCGTGTGAACCGGTCGTCGAGGAAGAGGTCGCGAAACATTCGGTGCTTTGGCTTTCGCTCGATGAAATCCGGAATCGGGAAATGACCTGTGCGGAACTCGATATTTGGCTTGGGTGGCTCGAAGGGAGAGACGATGCGTTCGTCGACGACGGGGCGCTTGCGGACTCCGGTGAATTTTCCGGGCTTTCCTCGGAAGCGGCACGCGAGAGAATCACCGCGAAACTCGAAGCCGATGGGAATGGCAAGAAGGTCGTGAAATACAAACTCCGCGAATGGGTATTTTCGCGTCAACGGTATTGGGGCGAGCCGATTCCGGTCGTGCACTGCGAGTCTTGTGGGGCAAATGATGCCGAGGTGAAGCTCTCATTGAACTTCCGCGAGGAGAACGTCTGGAAGAATATCCTTTCCGGGAAGAAAACGGTCGAGACGCGCGCCCTGAATCCGGATGAGCCGGAGCGTTACTTCGGGAACATCGCGGAGGGAGACGTGCTCCGTTTCACGTTCAAACCGACCGGTGAGTCGAGGCTCTTCCGAGTGAAGCAGACCTATCGTTTCAAGGACATCGCCGAACTCTTCGCGACCGAACAAATGGATCTTCATGGGAAGATCTTCAGCCGAGAATTCCCGACGGTGGAAGAATTGGAAGCATCGTATGCCGCGCTTTCGCCGGACTATGCGGAGCGGATCAGCGAGAACGGACTTGTCGGCTGGGAGGTGGAATCGGTTCATACTTCCAAGGTCGTACCGGTGCCGGAAAACGAACTTCCGGTGCTTCTGCCGGATGTGGAAAGCTATGAGCCGACGGGAACGGGGGAGTCGCCCTTGGCCGCCATCGAGAGCTGGGTGAATACGACCTGTCCCACGTGCGGCGGGCCTGCGAAACGCGAGACGAATACGATGCCTCAATGGGCAGGTTCATCGTGGTACTATCTGCGCTATATCGATCCGAAGAATCAGGATGCGCTTGTTGGCAAGGAGCTCGAAAAGGAATGGATGCCGGTCGACGTGTATGTCGGCGGGGCGGAGCATGCGACACGGCATCTTATTTATGCGCGGTTCTGGCACAAGTTCCTCTATGATATCGGTGCAATCTCGACAGACGAGCCCTTTCAGAAACTCTGCAATGTGGGGCTTATCCTCGCTTCCGACGGACGCAAGATGTCCAAGCGGTGGGGGAACGTCGTCAATCCGGACGATATGGTTCGCGATTTCGGCGCGGATGCGATGCGGCTCTACGAGATGTTCATGGGCCCGTTCAACCAGAATATTTCCTGGAATACCGATGGTGTTGTCGGCACGAGGCGGTTTTTGGAGAAGGTGTGGAAGCTACAGAACAAACTAACAACTGACAACTTACCACTGACAACGGATCAAGAACGAACAACTTACAACTTACAACTTACAACAGAAGAATCTGGACTGACAACTGACAACTCACCACTGATAACGGGTCAAGAACTGACAACTGACAACTCACCACTGACAACTGAAGAATCTGGACTGACAACTGGCAACTCACCACTGACAACGGATCAAGAACTAACAACTGACAACTCACCACTCACAACGGGGGGACAGGAGAGGAAGGCGAAGGCGATCGATTCGTTGTTGCACAAGACGATTGTGAAAGTATCAGAAGATATCGAGGCTATGCGGTTCAATACGGCAGTGAGCACGCTTATGATCCTCGCGAACGCGTTCGAGAAGGAAGGAACGATCGCGAAGGAATCGTATGGTATCTTCCTCAGGCTTCTGTCGCCGTTCGCGCCACATATCGCGGAAGAGTTGTGGGCGGGACTCGGGAATACGGAATCGATATTCCTCTCGACATGGCCCGTGGCAGACCCGGCCTTGCTTGTGGAAGATACCGTGAAAATCGTCGTCTCGGTCAACGGCAAGGTCCGCGATACGTTCGAGATTTCTGCCGATGCGAACGAAGACGATCTGAAAGCGAAAGCGTTCGCGAGTGACAAAATCGCGAAGTTCCTCGACGGCCAGGAACCGAAGCGTGTCATCGTCGTCCCCGGAAAATTGGTGAACGTGGTGGTGTAGTGGAGTGTAAAGTGAAAAGTGAAAAATGGAAAACGACGATTGTGGACCCTTTACAGATCTGCTATTGCGTGTTAGCCTCCCAGGTAGTTTGAAGTATTAACAAAGGAAGCATTTAATCAACGTATTTTCAAAAAGGGGGAGAAGATGAATACCAGTTTGCTTTTACCGAAGTATCTTACGGCAGAAATTGCCGCAGAAGCAGTTGCTCACGCATTATCCTTAGCTTTTCACTCGACGCTATCGCCGAAAATGAAACGCTTGAATCAGTGTCATGTTGTAGTCTTGGTGCCGGCAATGGTTGAAGCTGGTTATAGCTGGCCGAATTATCAAATCCAGCCTCATGCTCTCTTTGAGAGAAGCGTTGGAGACAAGACTCAGTGGGAGCACGAGTATGACCATATCGCACGATGTAAGGCATTGCAACTCTGGCATGATCGGAATGACGATCGTACCGCGATCATTCCTCATTTGCTGTTTCCTGGTGACACCCCATTCTGGGGCGGTGTAAAGCATCGCGGGTTTGTCGTTGTCTGTTCCGGAGTGCAAGCGCATTTTGACAAAATGATATCCGGCGTAAGCTCCGACATCATGGTCGCATTGGCTCATGACGCCTTTGAGCTCGATGAACATCGGAAGGCCGGTGCTGATTTTTTGGTCTGAAAATCGTGGCAGTATGCAAAAGAAGGCCCGTTTCTAATGAGACGGGCTCTTCAATTATTAACGATCTGTTTACAAAACCCCGTCCCGCGCCTAGACTGATATACTATGGGGCAGAAACCACGGAAACCAACAACTGACAACAAGGAGCAATAATCCTGTTCGAATGAGGTGTCAGTGAGCGGTTTCATTGTTCCTGTTGTAGGTTGTCAGTTGTACGTTGTTGGTTTAGCGTTTTTTGTCGGTTGTCGGTTGTCGGTTGTAAGTTGCCCGCTCGTCCTTGCGAGCGGGTCCGCTCACTCCGTTTCGGAGATGTAGCGGATAAGTTGTCAGTTTTATCTTATGC
Source organism: Candidatus Moraniibacteriota bacterium (assembly GCA_903893925.1). Lineage (GTDB taxonomy): Bacteria > Patescibacteriota > Minisyncoccia > Moranbacterales > UBA1568 > JAAXTX01. The sequence continues at coordinate 22,809 of CAITOC010000038.1, read as the reverse complement.
GTACTACCATCACCGACTATCTCCCGCTTGATCGACCGCTCGTGATCTTCGACCTCGAGACGACCGGGCTTTCTTCGGGCTCGGACCGGATCATCGAGATCGCCTATGAAAAGATCCTGCCGTCCGGCGAGATCGTCGCGGAATGTCGGCGGGTCAATCCGGGCCGGCCGATACCGGCCGATTCGACACGGATCAACGGTATTCATGACGAGGATGTGAAGGATGAACCGTCGTTTACCAAACTTTCCTATGAGCTTTGGAGTGCGTTTGAGGGGGTGGACGTCGGGGGATTCAATGTGCTCGGCTTCGACCTGCCATTTCTGCGTGGCGAGTTCGCGACGGTAGGCAAGATATTTGATTATTCCCAGAAGAAGGTTCTCGACGCCAAGATCCTGTATCATAAGGTCGTGCCTCGCGATAACTTCGCTCCGAGAAACCTTTCCGCCGCATACAAGCTGTACTGCGGGAAAGCACATGTGACAGCACATACCGGAGCAGGGGATGTGCGGGTCACCGTCGAGATCCTCGAGAAGCTCCTTGAGAAACACCCGGAGTTTCGTAGCTGGGATGCTATAATGGAACTCAATGGCCAGAAGAAGCTCCTTGAGTCGGCCAAGACAGAACATACGCCACTCATCACCGGCTTGTCGTCCGGAACGCTGTTCTAGCTGATAACAAGAGAGTAACTAACAACTAACAACTAACAACAGATAACAGGGAACCCGCCTTCGCTGAAACTACGGAGTGGCAAAGCAAGGAATCCCTCCCACCCCTCAGTCATGAGGACGTGACAGCTCCCCTCAGGCAGAGGAGCAGGATTCGTGAGACCTGATCAGTCTCCGTTGAAAGTTGTCAGTTATACGTCGTTAGTGCCTCTCAGCCATCAATTATAAGTTGTGAGTCATAAGGGACTATGTCCATATTTCATGCCATCATCCTCGGTATCGTCGAAGGACTCACGGAGTTTTTGCCGATTTCCTCGACCGGGCATCTCATCCTCGTGTCCGACGTGCTCGGCATCACACAGACGAGCTTCGTGAAATCGTTCGAGATCGTGATCCAGCTCGGCGCGATCCTGGCGGTGGTCGTCCTGTATTTCCGCCGGTTTCTCACCGACTGGGAAACACTCAAACGTCTTGCGGTCGCCTTCCTGCCGACGGCGCTCGTCGGACTCGTACTCTACCGGTTTATCAAGTCACTCTTCGAATCGCCGATGACGATCGTCGCGACACTGTTACTCGGCGGTATCATTATCATCTTGTTCGAACGGTGGCTGAAGACGCAAAAGCCTGCCGATGAGGCGTTGACTGGTGCGAATCTGACCTATAAGCAGGCATTCCTGATCGGTGTCGCGCAGTCGATCGCGGTCATTCCGGGTGTGTCGCGTGCCGGGGCGACGATCATCGGTGGACTCGCACTCGGATTGTCCCGGACAGCGATCACGGAATTTTCCTTTTTGCTCGCGGTGCCGACGATGGCGGCGGCGACCGGGTATGATCTCTTGAAAAGTGCTGGGACGTTTTCCGCCGCGGATCTGCCGGTGCTCGGCGTCGGTTTCATCGTCTCATTCATCGTCGCCTTCGTCGCGGTGAAGTCATTCCTCTCGTTCGTGAAGACGCATTCGTTCACGGGATTCGGCATCTATCGTATCGTCGCGGCAATCGCGTTTTATTTTTTGGTAATCAGATAACAGGGAATAGGGGAACTGACAACTGACAACTGACAACTAACAACTAACAACTAACAACTAACAACGTACAAGGTATAATGGGGAACAAAAGGGATGGATTGCCGCGGACGAGTACGTCCTCGCAAAGACAGACGGAGAACAATCGATGTTTAGAAAAAGGATTCTGAGTCTTCGCGGCATGTCGTTCGCGAACGACTGTGTCGAAGGGAGGATTTGTTCTCTGATCGGACGAAAAAGCGTTGAATGAATGAAGAATTTACTATGATCATATCAGGAGCACTAGTCGCGAAGAGGATTTTCGATGAGGCGATAGCTATCACGTCGAGCCTTTCAATCCGTCCGGGATTCGGCGTAGTGCTCGTGGGTGACGACCCCGCATCGCGAATTTATGTCGGTATCAAGGAACGTCGTGCCGCCGATCTCGGATTCGTGTTCAGGAAAGAAGTGTTGCCGATGACCGCGACGGAAGAAGAAATCATTCGTGCAATCGAATCACTGAATGCCGACGAGGCGATCCACGGCATCCTCGTCCAACTCCCGCTTCCGGACGGTCTCGATACGGACCGGATCATTGCGGCCATCGATCCAAAGAAGGACGCCGACGGGTTCCATCCTGAGACCGTCCAGAATTTCCTGTCCGGCGATCGGACTTCGATCCCGGTTTTCCCGGAGGCGATCATGGAACTCGCGAAATCGAGCGGGATTGAATTGTCAGGAAAAAACGGAATCGCCGTTGTGAACTCGGAAATCTTCGGCTCGATCATGCAAAAGGCTTTCGAATACGAAGGCATCGTCCCGACGATCATTCCGGCAGCCGAGGCTGGTTCACACACGGAAGATATTTCCAATGCCGATGTCGTTGTGACCGCCGTCGGTCAACCGGAATTTTTTTCACGCAGTATGTTCAAATCCGGCGCTGTCGTCATCGACGGTGGTATATCCGAGAAGGATGGGACAGTTCGTGGAGATGTGTCTGCCGAATGGAGCGATACCGATATCTTTCTCACGCCTGTTCCGGGCGGCGTCGGTCCGGTGACCGTCGCCTGTCTCTTGCGGCGCACGGTGAGGCTGGCAAGGGGATAAGTATCTCTCTTAAATCTCACCACCATAACAAGCCGAAAAATACGGTTTGTCGTCTGAAATCCGGAAATTTCGGCTACAAACCCTTCAAATATCTTCGGGTTACGATTGTAGCCCTCGATGATTTTCAGTGTTTTTCACCCAGAGGGTGACCAACCTCTGGTTGGCGCTCAAACGAAATTTCCGGATTTCAGTTCGACATGAGATTTGAGAGAGATACTAAGATTCATTTTTTTTCAAAAAGAAAACTGACAACGCATTTCGTTGTCAGTTTTTGTATTCTACCATTTGCGTCATCTGCCGGACAAGAATCTACATTTGGTGACTCGTTCGATCTCGGTCCGTACGGAATCCGGAATCTTTGCATAGCCGAACAGCATTCTTGCATGTCCGGGTTCGATCCCCTTCTTTTCTTCGAAATAAAAATCATCCCCGAAGGCGTCTTTGATAATCGGTACGAGAAGCCTGTGTTTGAGGAGCTCCCGGTGGCGATCGAAATAATCGAATATTTCCTTGAATCCGATCAACCATGTGAATCGGAAATCGTGGTCGGACCCTCGTGCCTCTTTGAGGAGGTATCGGAACAGATACTCTTTGTAATCCGGTTGTATCGGTGGTCCGAAACGAAATGTCTTCCTCCAACCCCTGTCGGCCGTAACGATTTCGCAGGAAAGCGGTTCGCCGGTTATCCACAAGGAAAACAGACAGTCGTGTATCCGATTATCAGGAAGCGCCCGTACGAATGCTGAACCCGTACGGAAAGTCGTCCCTGTATCGATCCATCTCATCTTGCCGGTCGCCTCGTTTACCCCGAGTCGGATGCTTCGGAAGGCCCGAAAAGCGAGAGGGTTGTTCCCGGCGTATATTCCGCAAGTAGGCAAGCGTATGTATCTGCGTGTTCCAAAAATTTCTCAGAGAGTCTCTCATATACATTCAAGATACCGTCTTGTTCCGACTGAGTGAGGGATCCAGAGAATGATCTGATTTCACCGATCATGCTATCCGTGGTTTCTGGTCCGAGAGTACTGTTTAAGCCATATTGCATGGGTATACCCCTTCGTTTATTAGGTTGGTAAAGGTCGAGTGATATGATGATACGGTGGAATCCCGCAGCGTGTCAATAATACCACTTCTAAAAAGCCTATTCCTCTGTCTCCGCGAGCCCCGCTCATCGCGAAGGGCGGGACGTGGTGGTCCAGGGCCGAGTCTATAATACTGGTCCTGTCGCTCGCGAGCGACTGGACTGGATTGCTACCCCGGCATTCGCGGGGCAGGCTGCCCGAGTACGGGCTCGCAAAGACGACTTGAATTGGGAATCAAATTTTTGGAAATGGTATGATACGAAAAAACGACACGAAAGAGTGCCGTTTTCCGTTTGGTGGGCGGAGAGGGGGTCGAACCCTCACGATGTTGCCATCACTGGATTTTGAGTCCAGCGCGTCTGCCAGTTCCGCCATCCGCCCTTTGTTTGAGAGATTTCTTCCAACTCTCATATTGTCCACGATAGGCGATTGAAAAGATAGTGTCAATGGAATATAATAGGAGAGACCAGCAACTGACAACGGACAACTTACAACGGGGAGGGGAAAGTCGTCAGGAGTGGTCGGGTCGTCGGTTGTCAGTTGTCTGTTGTGAGTCGTAAGTTCGCTTCTACTATGTCCAAGATCGTCGCATTCGTAAACCAGAAGGGCGGGGTCGGCAAGACCACGACCACCATCAATGTCGCACGCTACCTCGCTGATTTCGGCAAGCGCGTATTGTTGGTGGACCTCGACCCGCAAGGGAACGCCTCATCAGGCCTCGGCATCGATCCGCGTGGCCTCGAGAAGAACCTGTATCATGCCATGATCGGCACGGCTTCTGCCAAAGACATCGTCCTTTCGACGACGACACCGAATCTGCACATCATCCCGGCCGCACAGGACCTTGCCGGCGCGGAAATCGAGATGGTTCATATCGACGCCCGGGAATTCCGTCTCTATTCCGTTTTGCGACAGTTGCGACCTTTCTATGATTACATCCTCATCGACAGTCCGCCGAGCCTCGGATTGTTGACCGTGAACGGACTGGTCGCAAGCGACGAGGTGGTCATCCCCGTGCAGACCGAATACTATGCGCTCGAGGGACTCTCGCAACTGCTTGGAACCATCGAGCTCGTCCGCGAGCGACTTCAGCCGAACCTCAAGATCATGGGTGCCGTGCTGACCCTGTTTGACCGACGAAATCGGCTTGCCCAGCAGGTGGTAAACGAAGTACGGGCACATTTCCCTGGTCCGGTATTCGATATGGTCGTCCCGCGATCTGTCCGGCTCGCCGAGGCGCCGAGCTATGGCAAGTCGATACTCGATTTTGATGCGCTTTCCAAGGGCGCCCGAGCGTATCGGGCCATCGCTCGTGAGATCGTGGCGAAGGAGGGTCCGGAAGCGTGAATAAGGAATAATGAAGTAAGAATAATGAATAAGGCATGAGGGATAAAAAAGTAAGAATAAAGAAGAATGAATAGAGAATGGAGAATGAGGCTCATCATGGACAGTGTGTAAAAAGCTTGATTCATAATTCTGTATTCCTGATTCATCGGTTATATGGCACAGCAACACGGGCTCGGTCGGGGACTTTCATCCCTTATCCCGCCGAAAAAAGACGAACAGGAATCGCCGTTTCAGGACATGGTGCTTCGGACCATGGCTGCACAGGGCGTGGATTTGTCGACGGACCGCACCGCCCCGGAATCGTTTTCGGCGCCGGCGATTCCCGTTTCCGCGCGGCATACCGATCCTGAACCGTCTTCGAAAAAAGCACCCATCCAATCGAATCCGTCTGACGAGACTTCGATCCTCCGCGTGTCGGTCGGCGATATCGTCCCGAATCCGCATCAGCCGAGACTCCGGTTCGACGAGGAGAAACTTCACGAGCTCGCCGAATCCGTCCGGGAGCACGGCATACTTCAACCGATCGTCGTCTCCCCGCTTTCGGGAGGGAAGTATGAATTGATCGCCGGGGAGCGCCGTCTGCAGGCCTCGAGACTCGCCGGACTTCCCGATATACCGGTCATCGTCCGAGACGCAGACGAACGGCAGAAGCTTGAACTGGCCATCATCGAGAACGTCCAGCGGCACGACCTCAATCCGGTCGAGGAGGCGAGGGCGTATGCCAGACTTATGGACGAATTCGGGCTGATACAAGAAGAGGTCGCCAAGAAGATGGGGAAAAGCCGGAGCGCTGTGGCCAATACGGTCCGGCTCTTGACCTTGCCGGTGGAAATACAACGTGCCGTTTCGGATGGGAAGATTTCGGAAGGACATGCACGAGCGCTTCTTTCGCTTCTGAATCCCGAAAAACAGCGCGCGCTTTTTGAACTCATCATGAAGACCGGTATGACCGTCCGCGAGGCCGAGTCAAAAGCTCGGGAAACCCAGGTTCGTACCCATATCCGTCACGTCTCGTCGCTTCCTGCGGGTATCGTCGAGAAGGCGGAACGACTATCTTCCCTCCTTGGGACCAAGGTCGCGGTAAAACCGGTCGGAAGAGGAGGTCGTATCGTCGTGGAATACTATTCCGACGAGGAACTCGACCAGATTGTCTCGAAAATCCTGCCGACGAATTGATCTGGTCGTATGAGCGATATCTTCCATGCGGGTTTGGCGAACGGCGGATGGGAAGTACTCCCACTCGTTTCGCAGATGGCCAATATCGGCAGTGAAGTCGGCCGTGCATTCTCGTGGCGGGGAAAGAATCGTGAGGAACGGGCGAACGACGCGGCGTGCCGGGCTTTGGAACTGTTTGATTTTTCCCTTTCCGATGCGAAAAACCGTGAACGCCTGCGCGAGATCGCACGAGCGCGCGAAGTGTTCGTCGATTCTTTTTTTGGTGACAATGAATACGGCTCCACCCCTGAATTGTGGCAATCATATTTCTTAGCTTTCGCGACGGCTGCCCGACAAGGGAAGTAATACCGAAAAAACTTGATGTGTTGTCTATCGCCACCAGGGGAGTTCGCCCAGCCCTTCGCGAAGAGCGGGGCGAACTCCCGTTGAGTCTTTTTCCATGTTATACTGAAGACAAACATCATCCGGAATATGTCTGAAAAGGATTTTTTCGCTATCGGAGAAGAACGACGGAAGCTTCGTCATGAGGTGCTTGATGCGACCGGATTTTCGGCGCATGAGGTGTCTTCGCGTGGCGGAGTGGTCGCGAAACCGGAATTCACGAAGGTGGTCAATGAAGGGAATCTTTCAAACGTCGTGGAGAAGGTCGTGCTCGATGCGGACACGGCGCCTTCGGTATCCGAGGGACTTGACCGTATCGAGACATTGAACGAGGAGGCGAAGGATTTCAAACTCCTTCCAGATCGACCGGAGAAAAGCGAAGAAGTGTTGCCTGAAAAAATCGAGAGACCACTTTCCGATATACGCCGACGATATGCCGAATCCCGCGAGGCCAAGGCGTCCGCTATGAGGTCGGAACAAACGACGGAGACGATCGAAGATACGACGTCTCTCGAACAAGACGAAAAGGAACAGCGAAAGGCAAAAATTTTTCAGGAGCTCGATGCGATGGAGCGGTTCCATCTTCTCCAGAAACAGGGCCGGTATCGTTTGTTGCGCCAACCGGAGGATGAGCGACTTGCTGAGCGGCTTCGTATGGGTGCGGACCTCGCTCAGACCATCGTGAAACGGCACGAAACATTGGAATCCGACCCCGAGACCAGGTATATGGTCCGAGAATATGAGCTGTCGAAATATCGGCAACAGTTGGTAAAGGATCATTTCGTGGTCACGCGGAGTCGACGTGAATATATCGATCGGATCGGAGTGTTCATCGAGCAGGGAAAGCCGAATCTCGAGGAAGGGCATACCGGTGGTGGCAAGACCGAACTCGCGAAGTATGCCGCGCGTGAATGCACCAGTCGTGACGCCGAGACCATCTATTGCAATCCGCAGACCCGACAAAGCGAAATCTTCGGCAAACAGTCACTTCGGGAAAGTGAACACGGCGCGACCGTGACCGATATCGATTTCGGACCGCTCGTCCGGGCCCTCACCGAGGGACGGGTTTGCATCTTCGACGAATTCAATGAGCTCGATCCGCGATTCCGGCAGGTGCTTAAGGCACTCTACAATGCGAAGCCTGGTGATCGGGTGAATATCCCCGGAAACGGGAAAGTCCATGTCGCGGAGGGGTTCGCTTTGATCATGACCGCAAACCTTAAGAGCGAGAAATATGCCGAGAAAGGGGCACTCGAGCCGCAAGAGACCCGTGTCTTTCTCGATTCGACTATCCGGATGGAATATATGCCGGCTTCCGAACTTTACGACGTCGCCCTGGCGTCGCTTGCCGATACGCAGGGTCGCGTGCTTTTGACGCGCGAAGAGGCGGGCACGACCCTGAAGCATTTCACCGACGCCATCCACGATATACAGGAAGCATACGCGAACACACTCCCGGCACACTATGGGAGTGACGCCGACTTTTCGGCATTCGGGAAGGGATCGAAACGGGGGAAACGGCCACAACTCGAGAAGTACGTGCTTGATACCGGAATGGCGGTGCGACTCTTACAAGGATTCCGAATCGCACGGATGGAGCGTGGGACGACGCTTCGCGATTTCCTCGACGAGGCACTCATTCGGACCTTCGAGGGGGACAAGATCGGTGAAGAGGACAAGCGCCTTGCGATCTATATGTTGGCCCAGAAAGGATTCCTCTCAGGATACAAGCAAGAGGACTTCCGGACACGCATCGGGGTCGATTACTCCGACAAGAAGCTCGATCCGACGACATTATCAAAACCGAAACGAACCGAGCTTTCTCCGGAAGAAAGTCTTGCGACCCTGTCCGCCGAAGACGTGGCGAGAATCGATCCGTATGAACGGATGAGAATCGACGCGAATGAGGAGCTCGGATTGCCGTCCTCGAAGCCGGACACGGAGCCAGGTTCGCATGAATACGCAAGTTTCAGGGAGGCACGGGATATATTCAAGGAGCGTTTCTATGGGCCAGAGGAAATAGAACAGGTCTTCGGGTTCCGACCGGAAGCACCACCGATCCCGTATACACAAGCAGACATGATCCGGCACGAACAGCTCGGTCATATCCTGATTTACAATCCGGATATATTGCCAGACGGGACAGCGTTCGATATTCAGAACATGGCCAGTCGTGCGCTTTCCGACGGACGCAATGTTTTGGAACGCGATGCGAGCGGAAGTCCGACGAAGTATCTCCTCTACAAGAATCAGTTTGACGAAAATGGTGAGATCTTGGATGGTGCTTGGTTTTCTGGCGATCAAGAGGTGAAAACCGGCACCCCACAGTCTGGGTGGCAGTTTGTCTCGCCCAAGGCCTTGCCTGGTACGGAAAGCAAAAACTTCGTCGCGCAGACGGATATCCTGATCGCGAATGCGAGACAAAATTTCTTTGGCGGAGTAGAACCGGATGCATTCCGAAAAGCCGTCGATGAATGGCATTCAAAGAAGGATACGTTCAAAGATGATGCCAACAAGCTCGCGTCGCTTCCAATCATGAGCTTCGTGCGTGAACGAGTACAAAATACGATATTTCGGTTTCTCCTCGTGCATGGAACAGGAAGAGGGACGCTGTTCGCGGACGGCAATTATGTCTGGTCATATGCGCTCTCGTCGGACGGCCGCCTCGTTTACTTCGGCGATGCGGACGAGAGTGGCGCGCACGTGAGCTGGCGCACGCCGGATGACTCGTACTCGTCTTTGCGTGCCGTGGCCTCCCGCAGTGGATGTTGAGCTTTGATCTTTGAGCCTTTGAGTCGGCTTCCACCCCGGAAAGGGGTGGAAGCGGTTTTGCACATGATATACTGATTGTGGGAATGAGACACGGCGTACGCGTCGTGACCCCAGCAGTTTCTGCTTGTCCGGTGTCGGCGCGAGTATCGACAGAGAGGGGAGTAGGAGCGCGCGCATATTTTCTCCCCACGTCCGGTGCCGGTACGAGACCGTATCCGCTCCGGAACGCATTCGGATGGCACCGGGCACCATGGCACTCTCGTCGGACGGCAACCTCGTTTACTTCGGCAATGCGGACGAGAATGGCGCGAACGTGAACAGGAACACGCCGGATGACTCGAACTCGAATTTGCGTGCCGTGGCCTCCCGAAGGAACGGCGATCACCGCGGACGACCCGCGGTTTTCGTTTCCTCCGATTCGGTCGTCTTTTTGAGCCAGCCACCGATCATCTTGCCGATCTCGACGCCGTATCCGGATAATTCGGCGTACCCGGCATCGTTGAGACATCGGGTATCGTGCGCGAGCCGGAGATGAAAGAAAAATATCCGCAGTGTCACGTCCATCTTGTTGAGGATCATGACTCTCGATGTGCCCCGTTTCGATTGAGCCAGGTAGCCGACCTCGACGATCTCGAGGAGGGACTGTTCGAGACGCATACCGAGCGAGTAGCGCGACGCTTTCGGAAATGAAAGAATACGGGTATGGAGACACCGATAACAGTCGGCAAGCCGAAGGAAAATGACCGGTTCCGAGAAGCCACTGTCGTTCATGATGATATGTTCGAACGGATTATCTCACTTGAGAACCTGGTTGTCGCGTGGCGTGAATTCCGAATCGGGAAACGTTCCAAAAAAGACGTCATCGAGTTCGGTGATCGGGTCGAAGAACATCTCGTGGCGCTCGCTCTCGACCTGAAAGCCGGGAAGTATCGTCACGGACAGTATACCCGATTCATCGTCCACGATCCAAAGCGGAGGGAAATATCCAAGGCGCCGGTCCGTGACCGGGTGCTCCACCACGCTATGTGCCGAGTGATCGGTCCCGTGTTCGATCGCGGATTCATCTTCGATTCGTATGCGAATCGGACCGGGAAAGGGACACTTTCCGCGAATGACCGGTTCGATGCCTTCGTCCGGAAGTGCTCGCGAAACGGCTCGCGCACGGCGTTCGTATTGAAGGCTGATATCCGGAAATACTTCGATTCGGTCGATCACGAAACGCTGCTTCACATTTTGGGTCGACGGATCCGATGTGAACGAACGCTCGGATTGCTTCACTCTGTCGTTTCGAGCTTCGAAACGTCTCCCGGTAAAGGTATTCCACTCGGAAACTTGACGTCGCAACTGTTCTCCAACGCGTATCTCGATCCATTTGACCAGTTCGTAAAGCGAGAGCTCGGTGTGAAATACTATATCCGGTATGCCGATGATTTCGTGGTCCTTTCGGACGATGTGGGAGCGCTTGACCGCATGCGGTCACGTATGGATGCGTTCCTGACCCAGAATCTCGGCCTCACGCTTCATCCCGAGAAGACACGGATTGTTCGATTCGGGAGCGGTGTGGATTTTCTCGGGAAGGTGCATTTCCGATTTCACCGGGTCCTTCGCGTGAAGACGAAGAGACGAAGTATCCGGAGGATCGCATCTCGGAATGAGTCATCGTATATCGGACTCCTGAGACATTCGCGGTCGCATGGATTGGTACGGATACTCCGTGATATACTGGAACAAAAGAATGTTTTGGAAGAAGTATGCGTGAACCCGTCTACAAAGCCGAGTGGAGCGTGGACCAGTCGGGCATGACACGTCCCGATTCGGGCGACAACGGCGACCCGGTGGCCGATTTTATCGAACGAAACAAACGTGCGCTTACGCAGTATGCCGGCGATGCGTCGCTTTCCGTGCGTTCTGCCGAGGGGGTGATGACACCAGACGGCCCACTTGAGACATGCGCGATCGATCTTGAGAAGGGAGAATATTATTTGCATCGACGGTTCCGGGACGGGGCATACGGCGGATCGGAAGAGAAGATGCTCTTCGGGGCGTTTCACGAGATAGAACACTTCCGCGAATTGCGCGACCTCTTACGGGAGAACGGCGGGCCGGAAATCTGGCGGAAACTGAAACGAAAAAAGGAAGAACGGACGCGGTATCATATCCTGAACAATTCCTTTGGTGATGTGAAGATGAATCATGCGGTCGTGAATCGCGCGCCCGTATTGTCCGGGACGCGGGAAGAATTGTATCGAAAGGACCTGTTTCCCGAGCGAGACCTGACGAGTCTGCCGAAGCACTTGCAGTTCGCGCACGTGCTGAATTGCGAGATGCAGGTCCCAGGCGAGACTTGGACGGTCGATCCGGACGTCCGTGAGGAATTCGAGAAACTGAAAACGATACGCGGGCAGAAATCCGGTCGACCGATACTCGAGTATGCGACGCACCCGGATATCTCGATGCGTGACCGACTGATCGTGCAAGACGCGCTCATCGAACCGGTGTACGAAAAATTCTTCGTAGAGGACGTTCGGAAGAAACAAGAACAGCAAGCGAACAAACCTTCGGAATCGGGGCAAAAAAATGGTGAACCGGACCAAAGCGGGGATGCATCGAAACCGGGAAGCAGTGATGGAAAGCCGGATACGAATCAGGAGCCTTCATCGGAATCGTCTTCGAAGCCAGGGGATGAAATGCCGGGGCAGAGCGAAGGGTCTTCTGGTAAACCGACTGATGAAAACGTGACCGACCCCAAGAATCCAGAGGCATATTTCCGCAAGGAATATGATAAATACTTCGAGCAACATCCGGAGGCGATTCCGGAAGAGACTCTGAACAAGGCGGTGGAAGACGAAATCGCACGACAAAACGAAACGGGTGGGAACGCCGGAAAAAAAACATTCGACGCGTATGCTCGGGCGCAGGGTGTCGAGCCGAATGACCTTCGGAATTATATGCGGTTCCGCGACTCGCTCGAGAAAATAGCCGATCCGGAAACGGGTGAGTCGGTTGTAGACGCGATTCGGGAACTGTTCGAGCGGATTATCTCGAAGCGCTTGAAACGGATGCCGGAACCGAAGTATCCACTTCCTGAGGGAGACGAGCTCGAGTATCCGGCGGAGGCAGTCGTCCGCACGCGCGCCGGCGAGGCAGAACCGGACGTGTGGAGTGATACGGAATTTTATGAGAAGGAAGGCGATTTTGTCGGTGATTTCGACATCAGTCTCGTCGGCGATACGTCGATTTCTATGGCCGAAAATGGCGGGGAAAAACGGGATGAACAAAAGAAAGGACTGGTCCTCGTTATGGAGGCCCTTTCAGAGTTTTCTGAAAGACTCGAGGAAATCCGGTCACGGCTCCGATATGATTTGCATGTAAGAAATGAGCTGTGGGTGTTCGGCAATTCGGCAGAGTGCGTCAAATCACTATCCGACGAATTGACGGAAAAAGACCGGGTTTCGATGTACAGGCGCCTCGGCAGTACGAGTGGATCGACAGAAGACTTTTTGGTACTCGAAAAACTACTTGCTTCCGTGACCGAAGAAGAGATCACCCGCATGCGCGAGGGCAAATTGAAGAAAATCGTCATTGTCATGACCGACGGAGACAGCGATGATGCCAAGCGTGTCCAGGAACAGCTAGGAAAACTGCGGGAGATCGGTGTGAGCGTCGTCGGTGTCGGCATAACCGAGGAAGGCAAATCGGCTCTTACGACCTATGCTCCGGAGGCAAGGTTGTGTACCGAGGCGCCCGAGCTGGCCGTGGTTCTCGGCGAACTGCTCAAGGAGCATCTTCGGGACGTATAACAGACTTCATAACAGCTATAGCACGATGCTTTCCGGCATCGGAATTTCCGTGCTATACTGGATGCAAGATAATAACTATTTTCCGCCTATGACCGAGAACGCGCCGTATCTTTCGATCGTCATCCCTTCGTACAAGGAAGGGGAGCGGATCGGACGGAACCTGCTCGAAATAGACAAATACCTGAAATCCAAGGATTTCTCGTACGAAGTCATCATCGTCGTGGACGGGTCTCCGGACAATACTGCCGAAGTAGCCCGCAATTATGGCTTGCAAATACCGAATCTCCGGGTTATAGAGAACCTGGAAAATCACGGCAAGGGCTATGTCGTCCGGCAGGGACTCCTTGCGGCGAAAGGGAAATTTCGCATCTTTATGGATGCCGACGGGTCCACATCCATCACGCACTGGGATTCATTTTTCCCGGAATTTGAGAAAGGATTCGATGTCGTCATCGGCTCACGCGATCACAAAGACACCTTCATCCAGGTGCATCAGCCGAAGTATCGCGAGATCATGGGGGATATGGGAAACTGGGCCATTCGGATTCTTCTCGGGCTGTGGAAGTATCCTGACACGCAGTGCGGGTTCAAGGCGCTTACCGGCGAGGCAGCCGATGCGATCGCTCACCGGATGGTCGTTGACCGGTTCGGATTCGATTTCGAACTCGTGACGCTCGCCGAGCGTCTCGGGTACAAGGTGAGTCAAATGCCGGTGCGTTGGATGAATGAGACCGGATCGACGGTCTCGCTTACGGGGAAGAACGGATTTATCCAGGTGCTTATCGATCTGTGGAAAACGAGGGTGCGTCTGTGGACGGGGGCGTATCGTCTGAAAGAAAAATGGTAATACGCCTGAGGGGTGGGTAAAAAGAAGGAAACACAAACGTTTGTGAACATAGAAATACATGATGGGGATACGCAGCGGGTCGCACCGAAAGCGGCAGCCGCCCGATCGGAGCTCCGTCAGGATATCATCACGGGTGATTGGGTCGTTATCGCGACTGGTCGTGCAAAACGCCCCGACGAGTTCGCGGTGCCGGAGCGTGCCCGGGAAAACGAGGACGTCTCTGATCCGTTCTTTGATCTTGAAGCAAGCGGACAAAAGGAACCGCTTTTGGCATATCGGGGGCCGGACAGGGAGTGGAGCCTGGTCGTCATTCCGAATCTGTATCCCGCATTCACGAGTGGCAAGGTAACGAAGGACCTCTCGGAAGGACCGTATTTCGCGATGAGTGGGGCAGGATACCACGAGGTAATCATCACGCGCGATCCGAAGAAGAGTATCGCGGAGCTCCCGCTCTGGCAGGTCGCCGAAATCGTCGACGCGTATCAGGACCGATATCTCTCCCTCATGACGAAGAAGACCGTGAAGTATATACAGATTTTTCACAATCATGGAAAAGAGGCGGGAGCGTCCATCACGCATCCCCATTCACAATTGATGGCCATCCCGGTCATTTCCCCGTATATCGACCTTCAGCTCAAGGGGGCCGAGTCGTATCGTCGGAATCATAAGTCGAATGTCTTCCAGACCATACTGGACCATGAACGGGAGGCGCGTACTCGATGTGTATTCGAGAACGAACATTTCCTTGTCTTCTGTCCGTTCGCGTCGCGTGTCGCATTCGAGACCTGGATCATGCCGAAACGATCCGGAAATCCTTATTTCGAGCGGATTACGGAAGAGGAAAAGCTTGCCCTCGCGGAAGCGCTTCAAAAGGCCTTGATTGCGATCCGAACCGGACTCGGAGATCCGCCGTATAATTTCTTTCTCAATACGGCCCCGTGTGACGGAAGGGAATACCCACAATATCGCTGGCATTTCGAAATCCTGCCGAAGACGTCCGTTTGGGCCGGGTTCGAACTCTCGACCGGCATCGAAGTCTCGACCATCGAGCCGGAGAAAGCAGCCGAATATCTCCGTGAACGATTGGAACCGTAAAGCCCTATGAATTTTTTCGGATTCGGCACACACACTTTCGATATATGAAGAAACGATACCTCATCGGAAACCTGAAGATGAACCTGAACTCCATCGCCGAGACGGAACAGTATCTTGTCTCACTCAAAAAGGAAATCTTTGGGAAACGGATCGACGGTGTCGAAGTCATCGTCGCGCCGTCCTCGACCTATCTGGAGCGGTTCTCTCGCGAATTGCCGGAGCCGGTTTTGCTTGGTGCACAGGACGTTTTTTGGGAAAAGGAAGGGTCGTATACCGGGCAGGTCTCAGCCTCCATGTTGCACGATCTCCATACCGGGTTCGTCATCGTGGGACACAGCGAGCGCCGGTTGTACGCACATGAGAACGATGCGGAAGTGGGATGGAAGGTCCGCGCGGCGCTCCATGAGAACCTCCATCCGATAGTGTGTGTCGGTGAGACATCCGAAGAACATGATCAAGGCGAAGCGGCGGACGTTGTCTCTCGGCAGATTGTTGAAGCGTTCCGCGACGTGCCCCCACTCTTGGCTGAGCGGGTACTGGTCGCATATGAGCCACGATGGGCGATCGGGACGGACACGACTCCTGAGTCCGAGGAAATCTTTGAGATGCGAATCGTGATTCATCGCGCGCTTGCGGAAGCGTATGATCCGGCGATTGCGGATAAAATACCGGTGCTCTATGGTGGCTCGGTGAAGGCTTCCTTGTTGGATCGGGTATGTTTCGAACCCCGGATGGACGGCGTGTTGGTCGGTCGTGAGAGTCTGTATCCCCATGAGCTTGTTCGGATGGTGAACCTCCTCGGCGAACATGAAAGTCTGGAACGGGAACCGATTCAGGAGCAAGTCTAATTTTTCTGATATATCGTCATGATTGTCACCACAAAAACCATTCTGGAAAAGGCAAAGCAAGGCGGATATGCCGTCGGGGCGTTCAATACCGTCAATCTTGAGACCACGAGAGCGATCCTTGCTGCTGCAGACGAGCTTTCGTCGCCGGTCATCATCCAGATGACCGAGAAGACGATGGAGTATGCCGGTGGACGAGCCCTGTTTCAGCTGGTCCACAATCTCGCCGAGTTCTATCATCCCCGTATCCCGGTCGCGATCCATCTTGATCACGGGAAAAGTTTCGAAATCGTTGAACGGGCTATCGAGATCGGTTTTCCATCGGTGATGTACGACGGTTCGCGTCATACCTATACCGATAATGTCCGGACAACGACGAAAGTCGTGGCTTTTGCTCGTGGGAAAGGAGTGACGGTACAAGGAGAGCTTGGGAATGTCCCATATCTTTCCGAGGTTCATGGAACCGTTGATTGGGATGAATACATGACTGATCCAGATGAAGCAGTTCGTTTTGTTGAAGATACCGGCATTGATACGCTTGCTGTGGCAATCGGTAACGCGCACGGTTTTGCCGTTGAGCGTCCCGAGCCGGATTACGAGCGTCTGTCGAGGATCGCAGCGAAGGTTTCTATCCCGCTCATTTTACACGGAGCGTCTGATTGGGAGGATGGTCGTGCAGAAGAAGTCATTCGTCGGGGAATCTCGTGTTTCAATGTCGACACGGCTATCAAACTCGCGTTCGTCGGTGAATTATCCAAAGTGATCGGTGAAGGGGATAAGACGGATATCAGGAGTATCCTGGAGCCGGCCCGTGACGCAGTCAAAGAGACAGTGAAGCACAAGATACGACTCTTCGGAAGCGAGGGGAAGGCGTAAAATAGTCGAAAGTCTGTAAGCCAAAAAGTCGAAATCATGCTCTGTAGCCGTGTCCACACGGTGCTACGGGGTGAAGGCACACTTCGTACTATTGGACGGAGATACGCTCTGGAAGAGCAAACGAGAATATATACATAAATCGATACTAATAAAAAATATATGGCGGCGAAGAAAATAGCGATCAACGGATTCGGACGGATCGGACGGGCGGCGTTCAAGATAGCCCTCGCTCGAAAGGGGACGGAAGTCGTTGCGATCAATGACCTGACGGACGCGGTGACACTCGCACACCTACTCAAATACGATACGACGTACGGCGCATATCGGAGCGATGTGACGGCCGAGAAGGGCGCAATCATCATCGATGGGAAACGCTATCCCGTGTTCGCCGAACCGGATCCCAAAAAACTCCCATGGAAGGACCTTGAAGTCGACGTCGTCCTCGAATGTACGGGACGCTTCGTGGATGGTGATTCGGCCGGGCAGCACCTGACCGCCGGCGCCAAGAAAGTGGTACTTTCCGCTCCTCCGAAAGGGGAGAACGAAATCCCGACGTATCTTATCGGCGTGAACGACCGGGAATACAAGGGTGAGCCGATCATCTCGAACGCATCGTGTACCACCAACTGCATCGCGCCGGTCGCAAAGATCATTGCGGCGAAGTTCGGTATCGTGAAGGCGATGATGACGACCATCCATTCCTACACCGCTGATCAGAACCTCGAGGACGGTCCGCACAAGGACCTCCGTCGTGCACGTGCCGCGGCACAAAACATCGTCCCGACGACGACCGGGGCGGCGCTTTCCGTGACCCGGCTCATGCCCGAGATCGCCGGGAAATTCGATGGACTTGCCGTCCGCGTGCCGACCATCGTCGCATCACTGACTGATTTCACCTTCCTCGTCGGCAAGAAGACGACTGCGGAAGAAGTGAATGCGGTAATCGAAGAGGCGAGCCGGGATACGGAATACTCCCGGGCCCTTTCCGTGACGCGCGAACCGCTCGTCTCGTCGGACTTCATCGGCAATCCGTATTCGAGTATCGTCGATCTCTCGCTCACCAAGGTGGTGGATGGCGATTTGGTGAAGGTCATGGCATGGTATGATAATGAATGGGGATATTCGAACCGACTCGTCGAGTTGGCAGAAGAGATATAGAAACTAACAACTAACAACTGACAACTGACAACAAAACGAACCGACGCCTGATGGAATCTGTGATTTCTCATGGTCTGGTTGTATGTTGAAAGCGGTATGTTGTGTGTCCGGGTATGTACGACCTTCTTATAAAAAACGGCACGGTGATTGATGGTTCGGGAGCGCCTATGTTCCGGGCCGATATCGCCGTGAAAGAGGACCAAATCGTCGCTGTCGGTTCCCTCAAAGGTGAGACGGCCGAACGGATCATCGATGCCGACGGGCACTATGTGACGCCGGGATTCATCGACGTGAACAACCATTCTGACACATATTGGGAAGTCTTTCGCAACCCAGGCTTGCACGGAATGATCCTGCAGGGAGTGACGACAATTATCGGAGGGAATTCCGGTGCTTCTCTCGCGCCACTCATCGAACCGGAGAGTCTTCGTTCTATTCAGAAATGGACAGACGTCGACGCAGTCAGTTTCAACTGGCTTTCCATGAAGGAATTCCTAAAGGAGATGGAACGTCGGCCATTGTCCGTGAACTTCGCGACGCTTGCCGGACACGGGACGATTCGTCGTGATATCCTTCGGAATCCGACGAAGAAGCCGTCCGAGAGCGATTTGTCCGCCATGAAACTCCTGCTTCGTCGGGCGCTCGACGAGGGATCGATCGGTTTTTCGACAGGACTCAAATATACGCATGCGCGGCTCGCAGAAGACAAGGAGATCACACAGCTCCTCGCTCTGGTTGCGAAGCGCAACGGCGTGTATGCGACCTATCTGCGCGACGAGGAGGAGAATCTCCTCCGGGCCGTCGAGGAAGCGATCGTCTCGGCGAAGGGGACTGGTGTTCCGCTTCATATCTCACATCTGAAAGCGGTCGGTAAGCGGAACTGGCACCTGTTCGAGGAAGCGCTCGAACTCGTCCGGAACGCCGCCTTGGACGGACTCGATATCACTTTTGATGTCTATCCGTATACCGCGAGCGGTTCGGTTCTCTATACGTTCCTTCCGGACTGGGTGACCGAAAGTGGTCGGGAAACGATGCTTCATCGGCTTCGCGACTTCAAGGTACGGCAATCCGTCTTACGGGATATGCGTGAGAGCGGACTCGATTATGCGGGAATGAGACTCTTCATCTCCTCACTCAGCCCCACGACCGCCCAAAAGACCGTAGCAGAGATTTCGAAGGCACAACAGAAGTCGCCTGAGGAAGTCGTCATCGATATTTTGCTTGCGAGCGGTGGTCGTGCGATCGCCTCGCTCGAGGTGTCGAGTCAGGAGAACGTCGCAAAAGCGGTGCAGCACCCGTATTCCATCATCAGTTCGAACGGTGTCGGCTATTCGACGGATTATGGTTCGACCGGCAACATGGTCCATCCGAGAAACTTCGGGACATTCCCGAAAGCGTTCGCCGAATATGTCCGCAATCGACAGACGCTTTCCTGGGAAGAAGCGGTACACAAGATGACCGGAAAACCGGCTCTCAAATTCCGCCTCGAGGACCGTGGTTTCCTGCGTGAAAAAGCCAAGGCAGATATCGTGATATTCGATCCTGAAACGATCAGTGACCGTTCGACGATGGACGATCCGTTCCGGTATCCGGACGGCATCCGTATGGTCATCGTCGGAGGCAAGGTGACGGCCGAGAACGGTGTCTGGAACGGTACCCGTGCCGGGGAGACGATCCGCTCCAAAAAACACGGACTGTTCGGATAGGGAGACGTCGGTATTTTGAAAGTCGCTTCGGAAGGTTTTCCGGAGCGGTTTTTTGTTGTGCGGTTGATGAGAATAGGGATGAATGGTAGACTGGGAATCACCGTAACGCATCATTGGCATGGCATCGAAACCGAAAGCGACACAGTTCATTTTCGTCGATTATGCCCTGGAACCCGAAGAACGACGGGCCGTTTTTCGGTATGAGATCGCATTTGAGAGTCGTCCCAGCCTCACCTTTTCCGATTCGGTCGTTTTTCCCAGGGAATTTTCTCTCGACGAGATCCCATCCGGATTGCTTAGGAACGCGCTTCACAGTCTTCACCTGATGCTCGGCATCAGTTACTACAAGTTGTATTGTCCTCCGGAAATCGTTCTCTTGACCGACCCTCTCTCAAAAGAGCAGGCCGATTTCTGGAATACCATCTATGGAAGAGGTCTTGGGGAATTTTATTATCGAAACGGGATCGATCCGAACATCGTGATACGATTCCCGTATGATGAGTCGGTTTTCACTCATTCGTATGCCTTTCAGAGAAAAGACCGTTCACTCGTCGGCATCGGCGGAGGGAAGGATTCCATCGTGGTCGGGGAGCTCCTGAAAGAACGGGGAGATGATTTTTCGGCGCTCCTTATCGAAATACAGAAAGAATCGCCGATCTCGAACGCTGTTGCGGAGCTGATGGATGTCTCGTCCGTGAAGATCCGATATTTTCTCGATCCGAAAATTTTCGAACCGCATGAAGGAGCTTACAACGGCCATATCCCGATTTCCGCAGTGTTCGCCTTCGTCGGGTATCTGACGGCGATCCTTTATGACTTTTCATACGTCGTCGTCGGCAACGAACACAGCAGCGATTTCGGAAACGTCCGTGTCGGTGGAGCGGAGGTGAATCATCAGTGGAGCAAGTCGTCCGAGTTCGAACGGCTTTTCAGGGGGTATGCAGATCGTTTTCTCTCCCCGGACATCGTCTACTTTTCCCTCCTTCGCCCGTTCCACGAGATCCGTATCGCGGAGCTGTTTACGAGGCATGTGAAATACTTTCCGGTCTTCTCGAGCTGTAACCGGAACGTGCGGATACAGAAGGAGCGACCGGAGACTATCTGGTGCGGGGAATGTCCGAAATGTCTTTTCGTCTTCACGATGCTGTCCGCATTTCTTGAAAAGGAATCATTGATCGGCATATTCGGACGAAACCTCTACGAGGAAGAATCACTTGTCCCGCTGTTTGCCGACATACTCGGATTCGGAGGGATGAAGCCGTTCGATTGCGTCGGCACGTTCGAGGAGTCGCGTGCAGCCCTGTTCCTCGCACGGGAATCGTATGCCGATTCGATCGTCATGCGGGCCTTCCTCGATCGTATCGAAGATTCACAGTGGCTTATCGAAGATGTCTTTCGGACGAGTGTTTCTCCGATGGTTCCCGCACGGTTCGCCTTCTACGGCATGAAGAGCGTGCTTATTCTCGGATACGGGAAGGAAGGAGAACTGACCGAGCGTTATCTGAAGCGATACTTTCCGGGACTCGAAATCGCGGTGGCGGATAAGTCTATCGATCCGGACTATCTGGAAAAGCAAAGCGGGTACGATTTCGCGATAAAGACGCCCGGTATGCGCAGGGATCTCGTCACGATACCGTACACGACGGCGACGAACATCTTCTTCTCGCAGATCAGGAATACGGTCGTCGGCGTGACCGGCTCCAAGGGAAAGAGTACGACCGCATCGCTCATATATTCCATCCTGAAAGAGGCCGGAAAAAAAGTCAGATTGTTGGGCAATATCGGAACACCGATGTTGTCGGTCCTGTTGGAGCCGATCGATCCGGAGGAGATTTTCGTCGTGGAACTTTCGAGCTATCAGCTTGATGACATCGCATACTCTCCGAATATCGCGGTCGTTCTCAATCTGTTCCCCGAACACATGGACTATCACGACGGCGTCGGGAACTACTATGAAGCGAAGCGAAACATCGTACGGTATCAGAGACCTGGTGATCGTTTCATTTATAACGGGAAAGACGAACGATTGAAAGCGTGGACGACGACACCGGGAGTGGAACGCCTCGCGTTCTCGTCGGAGTGCGGTCTGTCCGAACTCGTCACCTCTCTTCGTGGCACGCATAACGCGGAGAATATCTCGGCAGCCGTCGCGGTTGCCCGATCATTCGATATCTCGGAAGAACGGATACGGGCGGCGATAGCGACGTTCCGACCGTTGCCACATCGGCTGGAGACCGTCGGAGAACATCGTGGAATCACTTTTATTGACGATGCGATTTCCACGACTCCGGAATCGACGATGATGGCGCTCGCCGCTGTTCCGAACGTCGCTACCATCTTCCTCGGAGGAGAGGATCGCGGATATGAGTTTTCCAGGCTCGAAGAGGCGTTGCGAGGCGGTGTCGTGAAGAACGTCGTGCTGTTTCCCGAGAGCGGGAAGCGTATCCTGTCGTCGAAAGAAGGATTCAACGTGCTCGAGACGTCGAGTATGGAAGAAGCCGTCGGGTTCTCATATGCGCACACGCCGAAAGGAAGCGTGTGTCTTCTTTCGACGGCCTCGCCGAGTTACAGTCTGTGGAAGAATTTCGAGGAGAAAGGGGATCAATTTCGATACTTCGTCGAAAGGCTCGGACGGGAGTCGGATTAAGAGCCTATCCGTTAGGAACATACCTACTGCGCCTATGATCTTCGGCGTAAACGCGTGTACCCCTTGTCGCCTTATCTACAGATAGGGCTCCGCGGGTTACCTGCCTTTCCGCTCGAAGCTCATACGGCTCGTGTCGGAGACCCTAACGGATAGGCTCTAAGTATGTGTCGGGATAATCGGAAATAAAAAATATATGTCTTACGACGTCATCATTATCGGAGGAGGGCCGGCGGGAGTCTCGGCCGGAGTGTATGCCGCACGCAAGAAGATGCGAGTGCTCCTGCTTACCGGAACGATCGGGGGGTCG
>CAITOC010000037.1 GCA_903893925.1 Candidatus Moraniibacteriota bacterium | reverse complement strand
TTTTTGATGCTTCCCTTTTTCTGTTCATCCCGGGAATTCACACGCATTATATTCCCATTCTATCCCATTTCCAGAAAAGCCTCAACGCGATTTTCCGGAGTCAAAAAAAGGGCCATCCGGCCCTTTCGTCATCAGTTTCACCTTTCGATGTCTGTAAGCGATCACTTCACCAAGGCGGCATGAATCGTACGTGCGGCGATGGCGCCTTCCGCGGCGGCAGTGACCACCTGTCGGAACTTGTCCGATCCGTCGGTGATATCGCCCGCGGCATAGATACCGGGAATATTCGTCGACATATCGGCACCGACCGTGATGAATCCTCCGTCATCCGTCGCGACCCCGAGGTCACGCGCAAGATCGACATTCGGATCGGATCCGATCTCGATGAACAACCCGTCCGTTTGTAACGTGTCGGATCCTTCAAATGACGTATCAAGTTTCACGGCTTCGAGCGATTCCCTCCCGACGAGCGAGACGACGTTCGTTCCGAGAATGATATCCACGTTCGGTTTTTTCCGAAGCGCTTTCAGGAGATGATCCTCGGCCCGGAGTACCTGCCCGCGATAGATGATCCTCACTTTGGCAGCGATACCGGCAAGATAGACGGCCGCACCGACGGCACTGTTGTTGCCACCGATCACGGTCACGGTCCGCCCACGATAGAAGAACCCGTCGCACGTCGCACAATACGAGACACCGAGCCCGATGAGTTCCGATTCGCGATCGAGTCCGAGCGTCCGTCGTTTGGCCCCCGTGGCCAGGAGAATCATCCGGCTTCGGACCGTTTTCCCGCCATCGAGCGTGATGACGAAGGTTTCATTTTCCCGGACGATCTTCATCACCATCCGGTGTTCGATAGGCGCACCGTACCGGCGGGCATGGGACACGAGCGACTCGGCGAACTCGGACCCGCTTGTGACATTCATCCCGGGATAGTTGTCGACCTCGTGCGTCTCGGAAATCTGCCCGCCCGCAAGATGGCCGATCACGATATGATCGACCCCGTAGCGCGAAGCGTAGATGGAGGCGGAGAGTCCCGCCGGTCCGGCTCCGATGATTGCGAGCGGGTACGTCTTGTCCGTGTCCATTCCTTTCCTTATTGGAGTTCCTTATTGAGTTCGACTTCGAAGACATCCTTGGGTCGGAACCCGACGAAGTCCTTGACGACCTCGCCATTCCTGAAAAATTTCAGGGCCGGGATACTCTGGATCCGATACTTCATGGCCAACTCGCGATGCGTCTCCTCGTCCACGTCAAGTTTCGCAATCTTCAGTTTCCCGGCAAACGATGTCGCGAGTTCCTCGAGCACCGGCGCCATCATCTTGCACGGCCCACACCACGGAGCCCAAAAATCCACGAGGACCGGGATATCGGACTTGATGACTTCCACTTCGAAATTTTCGTCCGTCAATGTCGTTACCTGACTCATACCATTTTTTTGGATCGACGTCCCTCGGTCCTGCCGAGTCACGCTTTCCCGATGAAGTTATGTACGATTGATTATACACCGGCTTGATCGACCTGTCACGGCGGACGACCGACACATCCCGTCCTTCACAAAATTCCAGGATGCGTACCGCTGAAATCGATGTCATCCAGACCGGAAATAAGCCAAAAAATAAGTCACCAGAACGGCCTCCTCTTCCCGACCGATCAATGAATATTGCACGAGGTCCCACTTTTCGTTATACTGGACAGGCTTTTATCATTAAATCAAAAGCATGGATATCGAAAAGAAGCTGAAGTCGCTGAAGAAGAAGGATTGGATCATCATCGGAGTCGTCGTGGTCGTGCTCCTCGGTGGTCTGTACCACTATCGGCACGCGTTCAGCAAATCGGCAAATACGAAAGCGCCGAAGACGACGCAGGACGGTTCCTCGACAAAGAAAAAGTCGAAGAAGAAGACCGATACCGCCACGACAGCGACCGACGGGACGGAAGTCGCCCCGACCGAGACTCCGACGACGGCAGCCCCGGCGACAGGCACGGTCGTTCCAAAGACGACTGCCCCGGCTGGTTCCGCCACGACGACGGTCACCCCGGCGACAACCGTCGCCAAGTAGGTCCGTCCGAGAAACGATTTTGACGATATTTAAAAGCCACTTCTCCATGAGGGGTGGCTTTTTCGTATGTCATACACAAGTAAAAACCGGTGCTATGCGGACGGACTGAATGACTGTCCATCAGGAGTCCGCCCCGGCATTCGCGGGTCGAACTCCTCTGGTAGCGACATCATCTCTTATAGAGATAGAAGAAATCCTTCTCGTATCCGTTCAGGTATTCCTTCGACCCGTCCTGCAGGTCTTTGGTCAGCGTGGTCGAGTTGTATTGTCCGACTCCGGCATCCTTCGGCTCGAAGATATTGAACCGGACCCAGATCGGATTGATATCGAGTTGTATCGCATTCACCGCCCCGGCTTCCTTGAGCGCTTCGGCCAATGTGCTTGGCGTCAGATTGTTCCCGACCGCGAACAGCAGATTCCCGTCTTTGGTCAATCCGACACCGGATCGCCACGTGAAGATATCGACGGTTCCCGCAGCTAGGCGCCCCCACAGTTTTTTGTTCCGCGGATCGGTGACGGACATCTCCCCATCCTTGATAAGTATCGGGCAATTTTGTCGGATGAATTCCACATCAGTACCGAGATCCTGTCCGGTGTAATCGAGTATTTTCAAGGATCCATCCTTGTATCCGACGAGCGTCGCCAAGTCATTCTTGAGTGGCAGATAGGTCGTATCCCCGACGATCATCCCAAACGCACCGTCCTTGTATTGAAATCCACCGTCAAAAGCCGCCACCAGTTTGCCGCTCCCGACGATATCCTTCGGAACCACGCCTGGACCCGGTTTGCCCACCGGCGTCCCCGGCTGCTTGGTACCGGCGACACTTCCCATGTGCAACACGCTCATATCCAATTGGACGATCGTCGTCACGGCATACGACCGGTCTTTGTCCGGACGGACAAAGGTATAGGCCATCACCTCTTTGTTGGGAAACGACTTCAGGGGTCGATTCTTCCAGACGCCCTCCCCTTCAATCGGGGTAAATCCATTCGTAACCTGAAGCGGAGTCACATCGAGATTCCCTCCGGAAATATTTTGCTCGGGCCCTTGGTCTTCGAAACGCGGGGCTTCCACGGAGCTTTCGCTCTTCGTCACGCGCTCGACCAAGTCGGACGTATTGAAGAACAGTTTCTCCAATCGGATGATATTTGCGTCCCCGACGACCGGTCGCAACACATCGTCCGTCAGTTTGGCTGCCCCGTTCGTATCAAGCTTGATGAACAGCACCAGACCGATCAGTAAGACAAAAGAAAACAGGACGACTCCGAGAAGCCATCTCACCCAAATCTTGGTCTTCGGTTGTTTTTCATCCTTCAGGGACTTCAACGGTGGTCTTCCTATGGAAGAAGTATGTTTTTTCGGAAAAGCACTATCCATAACATCGACATCATTCGATAAAAAACGGTTCCCTCTCAGTATACAAAATGATCCGAAAAACGGAAAGGGTCGGTCGCTGATACCCCGGGTTCACGCGAAGAATCCGAAAAAGAGCAGGATGGAACCCAAGACGACCGCATACCACGGGAAGATCTTCAGAAAGGTGTCACTGTTCGTCAGTTTCTTCGACACGCTGAACAAGGATGTCGGGAACAAAAGAAGCGACAATCCCTTCAGAAGTGCCAACCACCCGATGATCGTGATGATGACCGATCGGTCGAAGGACCATGTATTATGGAACGCCACCAGGACATAACCCAGAAAGAGACTCAGGAAACCGCTCAGGTAGACGGCCACCGGGTCGTGTTCCAGGTTACGAAACATCTTGGCAAGCATCTCCGGATGTACAAGCATCCCAACCCCGATCGAAAACATCGCGAGCCCGAGCAGCTGAAAAAGGTGGATATCTGACATAGGTTTTATATTTCATTACAGATAAATCCTACCATCTAAGTATCTCTCTCAAATCTCATGTCGAGGTGTAAATCTGAAAATTTCGTTTGAGCGCCAACCAGAGGTTGGTCACCCTCTGGGTGAAAAACCCTGAAAAGCGAGAGAAGGCTACTGTCGTAACCTGACGAGTTTTGAATGGTTTGTCCGCCCGCGACGATCGCTTGGCGAGACGGTCGAGGCAGCCGAAATTTTCGGATTTCAGCCGACAAGCGAATATTTTGGCTTATTTGTGCTTTGAGATTTGAGATAGATACTAAGAGCCTATCCGTTAGGGTCTCCGTCACGAGCCGTATGAGCTTCGAGCGGAAAGGCAGGTAACCCGCGGAGCCCTATCTGTAGATAAGGCGACAAGGGGTACACGCGTTTACGCCG
>CAITOC010000036.1 GCA_903893925.1 Candidatus Moraniibacteriota bacterium | reverse complement strand
GATTTCGAAGGCCGCTGTCTCCTGCTTCCATTATCCGGCAATCCGTGTCGGCTGTGCCCTCGGAGAGAAACAACTCTCATCCAGGATTTCGAAGGCCGCTGTCTCCTGCTTCCATTATCCGGCAATCCGTGTCGGCTGTGCCCTCGGAGAGAATCGAACTCCCATCAAGGGCTTAGAAGACCCCTGCTCTATCCATTGAGCTACAAGGGCGGGTTGTCCGTCCGATCTGTGGGTCGTGCAGGATTCGAACCTGCGACCGTTGGCTTAAGAGGCCACTGCTCTACCAACTGAGCTAACGACCCAACATTGTACCGTCTTCCGACTTCCGAACCTGCACCGTCGGCTGAAGAGTCCGCCAACTGGCGGATCTACCCGCTTGAGCTAACGACCCGACATTGTACCGTCTTCCGACTTCCGAACCTGCACCGTCGGCTGAAGAGTCCGCCAACTGGCGGATCTACCCGCTTGAGCTAACGACCCATATACCGAGAATTGTAACCGTGCTTTGTGACGAAACAAAACCTGATCACGTCCTGACCGTGATAGCCGTACTCTATCAAAAAATCGTTTTTCCGTCAATTCCCGGTTGCCGGTATGAATGATGGGGAACAGATTTATCCCAGGATTTTTCCAATCAATGAGCCGGATTGACCGTAGGGTCTTGTGGGTGCGGGAAGAGGGACGGGGATTTGTAGCTGCTGGGGAAAGGATCATTGATCATGACATTTCCAGAGGCATCCGTGACTTTCTGTGTGAAGAGAGTCTTCATACTTCCATCGGGATTGGATTCGAGGATGTGCGGGCCATCGATCGCGACCTGTCGACCGTCTTTCGTCCCATAGAAACGGAAGGTGAGCGTCGTACCTTCGACGGATGCGACGACGAGGATATGTCCCGGAGTATTGTTGATGAACGTGAGATCCGGTTTTGGGATATAGACGGTCGCATCCATTCCGTAGGGTTTGTAATACGATACGGGGTAGGCATGATTTCGCCTGGCGGTGATTTTCATGCCGGCAGTGATCGCGGTCCGGAAAAGAGTCGTGGAGACCTGGCAGATGCCACCACCGAATTCCGGTTCGGTCTTGTTGTCCTTGATGACGAGCTCGGGAAGATACCCGTGTTCGCCGTCGACTTCACCGAGCTGTCTGACGAACGAGAAATTCTCGCCCGGAGCGATGAGGATACCCTGGAATTGCTCGAGCGCCCGATTGATATTGAAGACACGGTTCTTCGGTGATCCGCGGAAATTCGTCGTCGCTTCGGCGATGAGGTCGGTGATGCCGAGCGCGGCGGGATCAGAGGATGTAATTGATGGAGGCGTGACATTTGTGGGGAGGGCGACCGTGTCGTTTCCGGTCTCGATAGCCGTTCGGATCGCGACGATCGCCGCCGATTCGTCGAGCGTGAGGCCGTTTTGACCGGCATTGAGTAAAGTGACGGTCTTCTCTGGAGTCTCACCGAAGACTGGATTTTTCGGTTCGCGATTCACCGTAGCGGAAAGCGTCGAGACATATCGTGAGAGAGCGACTGGATCCGTCTTCCGTGAAGAAA
Organism: Candidatus Moraniibacteriota bacterium; assembly: GCA_903893925.1. Classification (GTDB taxonomy): domain Bacteria; phylum Patescibacteriota; class Minisyncoccia; order Moranbacterales; family UBA1568; genus JAAXTX01. Next base: position 9,665 of record CAITOC010000036.1, on the reverse strand, counting down.
TATGCAGGGTCGTTTCCCGGCTCCGTCGCGACAAAGTCCAGAGACACAACATCGGTTGGGCACACGAGCGCACGTTTTCGATCTCAGATCGAACCGTGGATTTCGGGATGAGAGCCGTTTCTACCGTCAGAAGCGAGGAGACGGTCGATGCGGGAACGGTTTCCTGAAAGCCATCGGACGTAAGCGAGAGTGCCTCTACCGGAATCGTGAAACGGAAAAAAAATCCGGACAGGGAAATCCCGAACATAACCGCGAACCGTTTTCGTTCCGATGGAGTCATGAGCATCTCTTTTCTACCATTGTATAAGGAATCGAAGAAAGGAGGAAGGGACTGATACCAAAACCGACCCAGAAAGATCCGGGTCGGCATTCGTTTCCTTTTGAGGTTAGAATCCTCGGACGAGAATCTTCTTCACCTTGGTCGTATCGGCCTTCGGGAGGCGGATGGTGAGGATGCCATTCTTGAGTGAGGCATCCGCCTTTTCCGGAATGACATCGACCGGAAGCAACACGGAACGGGAAAACCCGCCCCAGTAGCATTCCTGATAGTAATAATTGCCGTGTTCGACGACTTCCTCGTTCTTGCGCTCACCTTTGACTGTGACCATGTCGTTGTTGATGGTCACGTCGAGATCCTCAGGCTTGACGCCAGCGATGGTCGATTTTATGACGATTTCGTTCTCGGTCTGGTAGACGTCGATGGTGAGTTGTCCTTCGATGTCGTTGTTTTCGGGCATAGTCGTTTGCGGTGCGGCGACTTGAGGCTGGTAGGACGACGGGGTACTCCAGGACGGCTGTGTCAATTGCGGGGTCGGCTCGTCGCTCGTGCGGAGTGAGAACTGTGTCGTCTCCTCTTCCTCGTAGATAGGGAGAGAAGAACCGACCGGTTCGTTCCCGTCCACGCTTTGCGCTCCGGTCAGACGCTCAAAAAACGATTTTTTCTCCTTGGTGGACATATCTTTTCCATTTAACATTTTCACTCAGATTATAGAGGATTTCTCATGCAAGTGCAAGCAAGATGTCGTAAGAGAGGTGTATCAGGATGCCGACGGCGTATATGAGGCGGAGTCGATTTCTCCTAGAGCCGACCGCTTTGCCGTAGAGAAAGGCGGTTAGGACGTGTAAGACGAGTAATCCTGCCATCGCACCGATCGGGATAAGGGAGCCGTTTCCCGAGGATATCGAGGCGAACGCTATTTCCGTCACCGTAAAACCGATGCCGAATACGACGAAACGGAGCCAGTCGGTCGATGCTTCAGTGGCACGGACGGTCTGTCTCGCGAGGACGAGGAATTTCAGGGACTCCTCGATGACCGCGACGACGGCGAGCGTCATGAGGATGACGGAGAACGGAATGCCGATATTGTTGAGATTCCACGGGTCGATCCCGACTCCGGATGGGGTGAGAAACGAGAACGCAACGAGTTCCGCGATGATTGCGAACAGCGCGGAGAATGATCCTGAGATGAAGAAAAGAATCATGGGATTTCGATAAGAGTCAGGAAATCGAGGCAAGATGTGAACGGAGTTCATCGGCCTTGGCGTTTGTCTCATCGAGGGTCGCCTTAGTCTGGGCGACGACTGTAACCGGCGCCCGGTCTGTGAAGGATGGGTTGCCGAGTTTCGCTTCGAGCGATGTGGCGTATTTTTCCGCCTCGGCGAGTTCTTTTCCGAGTCGCGTCCGTTCGGCCTCGATGTCGATGATGCCTTCGATATGAAGGTATGCATAGAGGAGTCCGGACTGGATACGGAGGGAATCCTTCGGCGGAACCTGACTGTCCATGTGTCTGATTTCGCTGATTCGCGCCAGTCTTTTGAAAACGAGCTCGTTTTCTCCGAAGGCTTTTTCGGATCCGCCATACGCGCTGACGATCAGCTTCTTCGCGGGATCGATCCGATAGGTCGCGCGAACATTCCGAATCCCTATGATGATATTTTTTACGAGTGCGAAACGATTTTCGTTCGCGGTTGTCTTTCGAATATTCTCGTTTTCCGGCCACTTCGCGACCATGAGGAGCTCGCTTTCATCGAGATGGAGCGTCTGATGGATCGCTTCGGTGACGAACGGCATGAACGGATGCCACAGTCTGATAATGATATCGAATGCGTATCGGAGCAACGCATCATTATGTTCCACCTTGTGTGTCTCGACGTACCAGTCGGCGAAGTCTCCCCAAGTGAAGTCGCGGAGCTCGTCGACCGCCATCGAAAGTTCGTAGTGATCGAGGTGTCGTGTGACGCTTGCGACGATGGTGTCGAGCTTTTGTATCAGATCCTTGTCGGCATCGGATTTCGCTTCAGGTTCAGCTGTTCCGGTGTCACCGCTCATCGTACCGACATAGCGCGCGAGATTCCAGAGCTTGTTTGTGAAGTTTCGCATCGAGAGTATCTTCTCGTCCGAAAGACGGATATCGTTTCCCGGAGTGGTTCCAGACAATAACGAGAGACGCATGGCATCGGCGCCGTGCACTTCCGAGACGTCGAGCGGGTCGATGGTATTTCCGAGGCTTTTCGACATCTTTCGGCCCTGGCTGTCGCGGACGAGTCCGTGCAGGTAGACCGTATCGAACGGTTGGGTGTTCAGAAAGTATTCCGACATGAGTATCATGCGGGCGACCCAGAAGAACAGGATATCGTATCCGGTCTCAAGAAGGCTCGTCGGGTGATAGTCGACGAAATCCTTTGCTTTTTCATCGGGCCAACCGAGCGTGGAGAAGGTCCAGAGTCCCGAAGAGAACCAGGTATCGAGCGTATCAGGATCCTGCTCCCACCCGTCGCCTTCGGGCGCTTCCACCCCGCAATACATTTCGATTTCTCCCTTCCTATCCGTTGTCAGTTGTCCGTTGTCAGTTGTCGGTTTTTTATACCAGACTGGGATTCGATGTCCGAACCAGATCTGTCGCGAGATGCACCAGTCACGGAGATTGTCTATCCAGTGAAAATACACCTTCTCGAACTGTTTTGGGAGTATCGTGATTTCACCACCGGGTCTGACAGGCCGGCGCATCAATTGCTTGAGTGTGACCATGTCTCCATCGCGTTCGAACTCCTTGTTCACGGCGATGAACCACTGTTTCTTGATCTGCGGTTCGATGAGTCCGCCACCACGGCTGTTGGTCGCGATATTATGGACATAGTTTTCGTCGATTTTCACGACGAGCCCCTTTTCCGTGAGGAGCTCGATGATTTTTTTTCGCGCTTCCAGGATAGGCAAACCGGAAAACGGTCCGGCGATCGGGAGCAGTTTCCCGTCGAAGCCGATGATCTGTTCGCCGTCGAGTGTGTGTCGTTCGGCGATGTCGAAGTCGACGGCATCATGCCACGGGGTGATGGTCATCACACCGGTGCCGAACGACGGATCGACGGATTCATCCTTGATGACGGTCGCTGTGATAGTCCCACTGATCCACTCGAGCGAAATTTTCTGGCCGTGGATATATTCGGCGTATCGCTCATCGTTCGGGTGCATGACGACATATTTGTCGCCGAATTTCGTTTCCGGTCGCGAGGTCGAGATGACGAATGGGCCGTATTGCAGATAGTAGAAAGGGGACTTCTCCTCTTTCCTCTCGATCTCATCGTCCGATACGGTCGTCTGAAGTTCAGGGTCCCAGTTCACGATCCGGTCACCCTGATAAATCAGTCCGTCATCATAAAGACGTTTGAAGGCGGTACGCACCGCGAAAGACCGTTTCTCGTCGAGGGTGTAGGCTTCGCGGGACCAGTCGACAGACGATCCCATTTTCCGCACTTGATGCGTGATCCGGTCGTGGCTGTCCTGTGCGAATCGGTTGACTCGATCCAGGAATTCCCCACGGGTGAAATCATGTCTCGTTTTCCCTTCTTCTTTCCGGATGATGGATTCCACTTTGCTTTGCGTGGCGATGGCAGCGTGGTCGGTACCCGGAATCCACAGCGTCCGATCGCCCTTCATCCGGTGATACCGGACGATCGAATCCTCGACGGCGAGCATAGCCGCATGACCGGCATGGAGGTGCCCGGTGACGTTTGGAGGGGGAAGCACTATGGAAAAAGTCTTGGCGTCCGTTTTCGTGACGCCTTTTTCGATGCAGGTATCGGGATTGAAAAACCCGCTCTCTTCCCATTTCTGGTAGAGCTTCGTTTCCCATTCCTTTGGATCGTATGCTTTCGGTATGTCTGTCGGTTCCATAATCCTTATAGTACGGGCAAAAAGGTATTTTTTCAAGCAAAGAGAAAAGCCACACTGTGAAGGGTGGCTTTTTTCGAGGAGATTCAATCTCCTATTTGTTCCTGTACTAGCTTATTCCCGCCGCCGATGGTCTTCGTATGACCTTTGCTGTCGATGATGTCTACCACCATCTTTGGTCCCATTTTTATTTTGAATGGGCTTAGACCCTGGACAGCAAATTCATCTACACACACACCACCGTTTTGAATGATAGTGTTCACCCCGAAGTGTTTTCCTCCGGGAAGAGCTGCAACGGCTTTCCTAACTATCTCTTGGTTTTTCAATTGCAGCAGATTTCTGCTGAAGTAAGTTATCCTCAGGACGGTCGCGCCCTTTCCTACGGTATAAAAGTTCCCATTTGCTATTGCCGGGTTAGTGGTAATAGTGGCAAAAAGCAGGGATATAAGCAAAAATGCTCTTATCATGGTTTCCTCCGCTGGTTTTTTTATTGTAAAAGGATTCATTCACTGTTACCTATCTGTATATATACAGGAATAATGAGTTCTTGTCAAGGGTCTTAACGTCTTTTTTGTGTCGTCCGCTTATCACGTCGTTCGTGAACGACGCAATGAACGACGTGATAAACCACGCCTTTCGATTCCGCAGGGACGGAGGGCCGAACCTTTTCAGAAGGTTGAGCCTTCTTTCCGGAATATATTTTCGTAGTCGTGGAAAAAATCAAAAGCCGCAGGGGATGACCGTGCGGCTTTGTTTGTCGTGGAGAAAATCACGTCGAAAGTATTTTTTTAGAATCGATGGAGGAAAGCATTTGCTTTTTCAGCTTTGAGAACATGCATTTCATATCTGACTGGAATGTCTCATCGATGACTTGACCGTTTTTGCTCAATCTGTCCCAACTCTCTTGAAGGCAAGGTAACTCATCCTCGATCGTCTGAAGATCTTTTACAAATTCCGTGCTGTCGTAAGACGTGAGGTATCGTAGTATGATGGAAACCCGCTCCGTATCCGTTCCGTGGCCGTCGGGATGGAATTCTGCAATAGCTGGATGGATTTTTGAAACAAGGTCTTGAAATATTTCTACCAAAACATCTTTATAGATGCCCTGTAGTTCCCGTTCTACGGTAAGGTGTTTCCAATGGGGTGACTTGATATGGAGTTCTACGAAACCGAAGAAATCGTTCAGGCGTATCTGCGGGCACAGTTGATATGGTGGTACCGTGTCCGTATTCATGAGCGATTTCGGTCTGATATGTATCTTGATCCAGCCTGGATCAGCAGGATTGATAAAATCCCATTCAAACGATCCGACATATGGTTTGCCTTCGAAGAAATTGGCAAAATCATTGAATAACGGATATTCTTTCGTATATTTTTGCATCGTTACCTCTCTCTTTCTTCTTGTTATTAAGGGATAAACTACTGCCAGTATGAAAGCGCGATTCCCGGGTTTCGTCAAGGGTGCGTGATGGATATGTAAATAAAAAAGCCACAGGTAAGTGTGGCTTGATAGAAGATAGCGATATTTATCAACCCTGAACCGGTTGAAGCTGTTTTTTGATCCACAGGGAAAGCATCTCGTTATTTTCTTGGATTGTCCTGTTGATGTCGTCGAAGCGGCTTTCCGCGCGTAATCTCAGTTGAAGGACCTCCTCGGCGATTCTCGTGATGTCATAAAGTGCATCGGCAAATGACGTCAGATCTGGAGGAGTCCATTTCATTGTCACCTGAGGTGCTTCATAGACGCCACCTTTTTTCGGATGGTATTTTTCCGGAAGGTCGTCGAAACACTGATGTACCATGTACACAAGGGTATCCGTGAGTGCCTTTGGTTCGCCAGGGTGGCCCAGTCGCGGGGAAGTGACCTCGATGTCGACAAGGCCTTCTTCCAGTCGGTCTATGCAACGGATCATGATATACCGTTTTGCCTCGTTCTCTTCCCAGCTAATTTTCTGAGGCGGACCGAGGGTTGCCGTGCTTTGAGGAAGGTGGTTTGTGTCCGGGCGATGTCGAAGTTGAATCAAGAGCGGATGTTCCTTGAAATAATTATTAAATAGGCCACAATATGACGAGATGTCCGTGGTGTTCGTATTCATGGTGAGGTCTCCTTCGTAAACGTTGAAAGTTAAAGAAAAATTCTGGTTCGCTGACCAGGCACCCTATCATATATGAGTATTATCGTCAAGGGTTTTTCACGTCGTTGTTTTTCACGTCGTTAACTATTATCTACTTCAAAGCGGCAGATTCGCGTCGGGTTCGAGGTCGATGGCGTTTCGTTTGAGCGCTTCGCGATCGTCCGGTGAGAGGCAGGTATAGCGGAGAACGGCGACGGAGCCGATCATGGCGGCATTGTCGAGGGAATATTTGAACTCGGGAACGGTGAAAGCGGTGTAAGGAAATTCCTTGACCATGGTCGCGAGCGACTCGCGGAGTGATACGTTGGCCGAGACTCCTCCGGCGATGACAAGCGTCGTCGGGGAGTATTCTTCGATGGCGCGCTTGGTCTTCGTGACGAGGACATCGACGACGGCTTCCTGGAAGGCGTGGCAGATACCGTTTATGAACGGTTCGTCACGGTCGGTTTCAGTTGTTTTGCGGATCTCATAGAGGACCGCGGTCTTGAGTCCCGAGAACGAGAAATCATAATCCCCGGAATCGATCATCGGTCTCGGTAAGCGAAGATCCTTTTTGTCTGTCTTCGCGAGCCCGAGTCCTCGGGGGCGTGGCGATCCAGAGGATTCTGAGTCCTGGATTGTTTCGACGAAGACGTCTCGCAAAGACGGTCCCTGACTTTGATATCGCGCGGCACGTGCTGCGACTTCCGGTCCTCCGGGATAGGGGAGGCCGAGCATCTTGGCGACCTTGTCGAACGCCTCACCGGCCGCATCGTCTTTGGTGCGACCGAGTATCTCATATTGGAAATGATCCTGCATCAGTACCAGCTCCGTATGTCCGCCTGACACGACCAAAGCGAGAAGGGGGAAAGGATCGCTCCCACCCCTCACCGTCGATGACTCCGGAGCTCCCCTCAGGCAGGGGAGCGGGGAGCGGGGAGAATTTTCACTGTCGGATGTATACCGGTCTCCTTCCGTGTCCCCACTCTCTCTTTCGAAAAGGGAGTCCTGAGTCTTCTGGGGCCCGCCTGCAACGCTTTGCGTAGCAATGCGGGCAGGGAGGGATTTGTTTTCGTCGGCCATTTTCGCTTTTTGATCATCGGATTCTTCCGTCGTGAGTCGTGAGTCGTGAGTTGTCAGTTCGTGAGCCGTCTTCAGCTCGCGAATGAAATTCGCGTAGATGTGCCCCTCGATATGATGTATCCCGAGCAAGGGTTTCTGCCAGACAAGTGCGAGCGCCTTGGCGGCGGATACGCCGGCAAGGAGTGCTGGAATGAGGCCTGGTCCTTGTGTGACGGCAATCGCGTCGATATCATCTTTCCCGACCCCGGCTTCCCGCATCGCCTCGTCGATGACGGGGACGAGATTCTTCACGTGTTCGCGCGCGGCAAGTGCTGGCACCACGCCGCCGAATGCTCGGTGAAGCTCGATCTGTGAGGAAACGACCGACGACAAGACGACCGGCACGCCGTCAACAAGTGTGACGACTGCCGCCGCGGTATCGTCGCACGACGTCTCGATAGCAAGTATTTTGAGTGAATTTTCGGTATGCATAGGTATTTGTAGAGATGCCCCGGCGGGGCGTCTCTACTGTATGGGGATTATCGGGAAATGGCAAACGAATATCCGCATAAAATTACAAAGGCGGGATATATATGGAATATCCCGCCTGTTTTCGTTACCAGCCATTCTGATGCGTCACTGCTGATCGAAGTGCCTCATAATCCCCAGTTCCCATGAGTGATGTCTTTCAAAGAGGTCACTTTTGAGAAGGATGTCATAAAAGGATTCTCCGTTGTTTGACTCCATGAGAGAAAACATTTTTTCAATGAATCGTTGGCCCCCAGGGTGGTTTCTGGTTTTCCTCAGTGTCGAATTACAGCGGAAGAAGACCTCCTGAGCGATTTCATACAGCGAAAATCCGAAAATATTCTGACCGAAGCTGATGCTTTCTCCTCCGAAGGCATGGTGTCCTTTAGTATATCCTTCCGGATATGTCATGCGTGCCGTTCCGCCTGCCACGATGAAGGGGACAGCATACGATTCATCCGACGGTCTGGTCTCGTCCGGAATGTTTGGCCATACGCCTACGCGTTTTGCATGTTCCCTGACGATGTCCAGGTGTCTGGGTCCATAGCGCGGATTAACGGTCAAAAGTGAATCGAGACTTACCAGATCGAGATATGCGGTTTTTCCGAAACCAATGAACCTGAGACAGAGGACGACTTTTTGACCGTAAGGTATCTCCCCGGTTTTTTCATCGAATTGAATGACAGAACGTAACACGAATCGACATGCGTCCGTTTCGTCGTTTCGATTTGAAACGATAACTAGGTTTATTTCTTCATCGGAAAGTTCAGGATAGGCGTTTCTCAAATCGGTAAGAAACGGAAGAAGGCCGGTTTCATCTGAGTCTGTGATATAATGCACGTTTCCTCCATGGATAGTGGTTGTTCAGGGACTGCTTTCCAATAAACATTATTTCGGCGACGTGTCAATCCGATATTGCCGAATGAGGCTTCGATGGTGACCCTTGTCGATTATAAAGATGCAATAAAAATAGACAGGATACGTAAATATCCTGTCTCGTGCTGTTTGCTGTGGGCTGTTACCCTGCCGATATCGATTCGTTGAGCGCCTTCATCGCACCGAGAGAGCGTACATGAACGGCTTTACCTATCGGGTATCTCCCGGCAAGTTTGTCATAGAAGCCGTTGCCATGGTTCTCGGCCATAAAGGTAAGGAGTTCGCGAAGCGCTGTCTCCCCGCCGAGGTCACCAGCTCCTTTGCCGAAGCAGCGAAAATGGATTTCCCTGGCGAGGGCATGTACGTCATGTCCGAGGAGCGTCTGTCCAAAAGAAGAGCTTCCATTGTCAAACGAAAAAATTCCAGAATAGCGGTCCTTATGGATTTTCCCGCCGGCGATCAGGAACGGGATGACGTATAATTTCATATCTGTTTCGATATGAGGGTTGATTCCCTCGGGCCAGATGTCCATTTTTGTGGCATGATGCCACACTATATACTTGTGTTGTGAGGCCTCGAGTCGTACGAGATCGAGAGATGCTGACTTTCCCGCATCCAGGAATCTGAGGCAGAGAATGTATTTTACCAGAGCCCCAAGATATTTTGGATTCGGATTGTCATCGATGATGGTATTCAGAATGATCGATGGTCCATTATTTCCGCATTTTGAATCGGTAAGTATCACTGACCCCGTTGATACGGTGCTGTTTTTGCGGTATGCATTCCGTATGTTCGCTACGATCGGGTGTTTGGCCGTTTCGGCCGGATCTACGAGATAACGCATGACTCCTCCATGGATAGTGGTTGTTCAGGGACTGCTTTCCAATAAACATTATTTCGGCGACGTGTCAATCGGT
>CAITOC010000035.1 GCA_903893925.1 Candidatus Moraniibacteriota bacterium | reverse complement strand
TGATTCCTCTTCCGCATCACGAAAGAAAGACCGGTCACTGCCATATGACTGATTATAAACGGAAAAGTCTCCATTTAACAACTCCGCCAGTCTCTGCGACCGGAACCGGTTGAAGGAGCATCCGTACGATTTTATGAATATGTCGTATGTGCTATTCATGTCTTCGCCTAAAAATAGAGTTCTTCACTTCCTTTGACGCCCGTCATCGGGAACGCCTTCTCGCAATCCGCGATGAAGGCCTCGTCATAGAAATACTTCGAGAAGATGGTGTATTCGCCCAAATCCGAAAACTTTGGGAGTAACGCGTCGGTGGTGTTTTCAATCTTCTTCCTGTTCACCAAAAAGGCAATCTCTTCGGCAAAGACTTCGTCTGCCTCCTGTCCGAACAGCCTCCTAAACCGTTCCTTATCAACCCCGCCGTACCGAAGGCAACTGATGACATGATAAACCATATCATCCTTCGCCCTCAGCTCGCGAGCCGACAAAAGAGGGAGTCGGCCCTCATCAAGAGACCGCTTGTATCCGTTCACGGTATTCATATTGACATACCGCAGTGATCCGGCGACATGCGACACGGCGCCAGGGCCGAGTCCGAGGAAGGAACTATTGAATTCCATCGCGTCGGACAACTGAATGTTGATATCTTTTTTTTCCTTGCTGGCGGCATCGAATTCGTTTTCCAAATACCCGCTTTGCTTCAACATAAGATGGCCTATCTCGGACATCTTTTCTCGCCTTCCGATTTCCTTTTCGGTAAAGTTCCGATTGCTTTTCGAGAAGGCAGTCAAGTGTGTCGGGTAAAACGGATGCAGGTGCACCATGTCCGGATCGAGCCGCATCACTTCCCGAAGCGTCCGTATGAAGCTGTCGCCGGACTGTCCAGGCAACCCGATCATCAGATCTATGTTTATCGTTTCGATTCCGACCTTTTTGGCGTTTTTGATGCATTTCTGGAACGATCCGGTCGTCTGGAACCGGTTCACGAGATCGATTACCTTCTGGTCCAGGCTCTGTACCCCTATCGTCAGCCTGTTGACGCCGTGTCTCTTCAATCTCCTCAGTTTCTCCAAAGTAAGAAAGTCCGGATTTCCCTCGAAAACAGCCTGCACGCATTCTGAAAAATCGAAGTTTTCATGCAGGAGATCGAACAGTTCCGTTATCTGCGTCACACTCAGTATGGACGGCGTCCCTCCCCCGATATAGAGGGAATGGATCTTCTGATTCGTGAAATGCCCTTTCAGGAGACCTACTTCCTTCCGTAATGAATCGAGAAAGCCGGACAGTTCGCTCCGGTCGTCGAGCTTCTTCGAGAAATACCGGCAATACGTGCACCGTTGCTTGCAAAACGGGATATGCACATAGATACCGAGATGATCGCCCTTCCGGGACAACGCTTTCTTCCAGGCGGCATGGACGGCCTCCTCCGCCCCGTCACTCTTCCACGAGAACAACGGCGGATACTGGAACGTGTATCCGCTGAAATCGGAATCAGCTATTTTTTTCGAGACTTCCACGAACAGGAGATCATTATTTTTCATAGCGCTATGCCTGGGATCTTATCGGGGAGACGCCTACAAAAAAGAAAGGGAAGTATCGCCGTCAATACTTCCCTTTCCATCGGGAAAAGCGACGCTACTCTCAAAAAATGTCGCTGTCCTTTGTTTTGTTGCCAACTATGGCCTTTTTGAGGTCTGCTCCCCTATTTGAACTGCGCCACACAGTCCTCATACAGTTTTTTGTTTTCGGCGCCCTTGCCAGGAATATTCTCACAGGAGGAAACGTCGCTCTTTTCCTTGGCCACATTGTTCGAATATCTCTGCAGACAGACGGTGTTCGCATAATAATCGTCCCAGGCCTTCTTCGGATTCGGACCGAGCACTATCGTGCAGTATGCCTTGTCAAACCGTCCGCCGGCGACCGCGATATCTATTTTGTCACAAGCATTCGCATCGTGACCGTTTAGTGACTTCACGAATGTGACCGTATTGGCACAATCGCTCTTCTGGTCGGCCGGGAGCGTGCTACATGTACCCGTATCTCCGCTTGTAGCCGCCTCACAAATCGTCTTCATGGTCGTGTCGGGAATCTGAGAGCAAATCGACGGGTCTTTCTTCCGATTCGCGCTACAGGAAAGCGAGAGGTCTTTGTTCGCAATCTTGCCACAATCCGAACCGGTTGTCGACAAGGTTGTCATGAGCACATAATTCTCCTCACACGTCGAACCATTGTCGTCTTTTGCCGATCCGGTCGACGCACAGATGGCGACATCCTTCTTCGCAAGCGCCAGGAGTCCCATAATAAAGACCCGATCCGGATGGGAAACGCCCTTTTCATTATTGAAATCCGCTTCCGGATCCTTCTGGCAATTCGCAAGTGTGGTAGCCCATATCACCGGAGATGACGCTTCCGTGCCATTGTTCTGGTCCGTCTGCGAAGGCGTATTCGGTGTGATACTCGGTTCAGATGTCACTTTTGGCGTCGGCAGAGTACTTTCGACGGCCTTGTTTTGGAAAAAGGTCGGATACACATACAGGAAACCAAGCACGAACAGAAACAGTACCAGTGGGATTGCCAGGACGAGAACAAATCTTTTTTGTATTGCTGTCAGACTCATAACGATAGCGTATTATTATCGGGATATCTCAACACCACCCGCCCGAACTGTGCGAACCGTGCGAACCGTGCGAACCGTGCGAACCGTGCGAGACATGATATCCAACGGCAAGACTATCGTTCGGTTTCGCCGCAACGCCGAGAATACTTGCGACCGCGACAACCGCAGCCGTCATCTTCACGATGTCTTTTTTTGTCATCTTTCCCTCCTCACTCAGGAGAAACGTCTTCAGGTTCTTCCTGATAAGCGGGAGTTTTTTCGATGTCTTGCCCATACGCATGGCGCTTACGTGTTACGTTGAAAATGTCAGGGTCTTCTTCTGTCCCCTTGCGAAAATGATACCACGATACCCTCGAGCACACAACCAGAACCCGATCATCAAAAACGATACCATTCGACGAAACGATCGTTATACCTGAGCCGTTTTTCCACGTTCAGATTCATGGTGATGAGGATTTTTGAGACACGGCAGAACGATTTCCAGAATGACGGGTCTCCGGTGGTCGTATGCCTCTTATGGATATGCTGGCCTATGGGACAGGAACAGTACGACTTCAGGACACAGGAATCACAACCAAGCGCGGAATCCAAAAGGAATCCCTTTCTCGAGTCCTCGAGGATGCGGATTCGTTTTTCTTCATCGACGCCGGTATCCACGGTTCCGATCGCATAGGATTTCCTTAGGTCATACGGCAAAGAGAAGACCTTGTCGCAGGCATAAAAGGTGCCGAGAGAATCCGTCTGGAGCTTCCCGCACGACGACTGCTTCCCTGCGGTCGAACCGTTCACTATCATATCGAGCATCGAGGTCTTGAACGGTTTTTCATCCGGGTCAGTGAACATTCGTATGGACAGCTTCTCTATCTTTTTTGCTTCTTCCTTAAGTTTTTTCAATGCATCCTTGTCCCACGTCGCATATATTTCCGGAAAAAAGTCAATGACTTCGAAGCCGTTCCGACGCAGGAATAAGATGTTTTCCAGGAGTGAATCGACCGATGTAGGACCAAATACAACGGATGCCGACAGCCGCACCGCTCCCGGCCGTATGGACCGGATATTGTTCATCACGACGTCGAAACTTGAGACTCCGGTATTCGCCCGGAAGGGCCGCGATCGATCATGGGTCGTCCGGTCCCCGTCTATACTGATGCGGACCGAGATATCGTTTTCATGAAAATAATCGACATGTTCCTGCCGAAGCAATGTTCCGTTCGTGACAATGACGGTTTCCAAGAACAAACCCTTCCTCTTCGCCAATTCCTTGGCATACGCATGCACCGTTTTCACGAGGTCCCATTCCAAGAGGGGTTCCCCGCCGTTGAAACTCAGCGTCTTCTTTCTCCCGGGATAGTCGAAAAAGACATCGATTTCCCGCAAGACGGCTTGCTCATCGATATCGTTTACGTGTGCCTCTTCCTTGCGGACGAAACAATAGGTACACGCGAGATTGCATTTTCCAGGAAAAAAAACGTTCAGTACCTCGGGGATATCCCTCTCCCGGACATCCTTTCGGGGAGACAATGCCGATCGTTCCATAGTGCTATACGAGCCAGCTTTGAAAGACACTCCTGTATTTCTCGTCCTGGAGCTTGCTGAAGAGGTAGTCGAACAGCGCCTTGTTGATCTTATGCTTGTCGGTATTGAGAATCTGCGGGAAGATCGTCCCATACTCGATGAAATTCGCCAGGGGACAAATCCCGCAGTACGGCTTGTACACACAATCGGCACATCCTGCCTGATTGTCCAAAGACGATCCGAGACACATGGTCCGGGTCACCTCGTTATCGACGACATCGGCATACTTTTCGGTCTGCACCGCACCAAGCCGGAAGTTCTCATGTCCCATACGTTTCGCCATCCGGCCTTCGTCACAGGTATATATTTCCCCGTCATAATCGAACGCCATCTGACCGATGCCGGCGCCACAAGGCGAGCGCATCTCATAATACGACGCATCCTGATGGTTCAGTATCTTCTTCAGAGCAAGCGCCGCGGTCCGCTCGACGAACAGTGTCCCGGCGAGATTCAATTCCAGGATATACTCGAGCGCCTGCTCATAGAAGGCGATGAACTCCTCGGCGGAATATCCGATAATGTCGATTGTCTGACGCTCGAGACCGAACGGACTGAGCGGCCGGATAAAAACATTGTTGAATCCTTTTGTGATATACTCGTCAACGATCTCCTTCGGATATGGCAGGGAAAATTTCGTCGTGGTCAGCACCGCATTCAGCTGATCGACAAACGTTTTCTTATTTCTCGCCTTTTTTCTGGCGATGGCCGTCTGGACGATCTGGATGTTTTTGACCAATGGCTTGTAGCTTCCTCCTTTGCCGTCGAGGTAGATTCGATTCTTATTATGCACAAAATCAGGACCATCAAATGAGCATGCAAAACTCACGTTTTCTTTGAGCAAAAATGCCAGCTTCTCATCGTCCATCAGGGTGAGGTTCGTCACGAGCGTGATCCGAAGTTCCTTCTTTGCCGTCTTATTGACCGTCTTGGCGTATTTCACGACGTATTCCAAAACGGGCCAGTTCAGAAGCGGCTCCCCTCCCTGAAATTCTATCCCGATATGCTGTGACGGCGACCGGAACGCGAGATCGACTGATTTTTTGGCAGTCTCCTTGCTCATGTCGAATCCTTTCGCACCTTTCTTCTCCGGTATGACCTGACAATAGAGGCATCGATGGTTGCACTGGAGCGTCAAGACGAACATAAACAAGGAAGGTCCCTGTGCGAGTGAGGCGTTCAGCGCGAGGTACTGAGAAGCCTGCGTCGGAATATCAGACTTCTTCGGTTTCACAAATCCGCCCGCCTTCAGTTCCCGAAAAAGCGGGATATTTTTCTTCGCCAAAGTACCTTCCAGGAATTGTTCATATTCCTTCTCCTCAAGGAAAATCCATCGCCCAGTATCGCTTGTCAGGAGGTACCGTCCACCAAGCTTGGTGAAACGGAAGTTTGCCAGATTTTGATATCGTATCTTCGCTGGGGAAATCATCTGGATTGGATCGTTAGGAATAATGCGTAGTTTGCAAACTCGGACAGCACGGTCTTGTCCTCACCGCTCACGAAAGAGACATCCGTACGATCAGCATGTCTCGAGACGGCGATCTCGGCCGAATCTGCGAACTCGACCACGGCCGCATCGACGGCTTCAGGGTTATACAAAACATGCGACAGCTTCAGGGTACCGTTATTTCTTTTTGGCATGACGCTTGTTTCCTGACTGCTTAGCCGATTTCGCCGTCACGGTTTTCGGAGAGGCCGTTTTCTTCTTGGAAGGTTTTTCGGCGACAACGGGTGTTACAACCACGGTCCTGATACCGAGTACGTCACCCTCATAATCATCTTCCGCATCGATGGCCTCGAGCTCAAGGCGAAGCGCCTCGACGGCCGCCTCGATCTCTTTTGTTTCATCGGCATCGGAGCTGCTTTGTCCCGTCGCCGTTTCATCGTTTGTGCCACGCAGACCGAGTGCCGCACCCATGGCTCCGCCGACGATCTGCTCGAGCACTTTCTGATTGCGCTTCGAGACGTTCTCACGCACCAAAGAATTGAGCAATTCGTTCACAAATTCCCCTTCCAGCTTCTCAATACCCTTCTTCGTCAGCGTCGACTTTCCTTCGAGCGTGACCGAGATGACGTCTTTCTTCGGGGACACGTCGAGAAAGATATACATCCGGTCGATGAACACATAACATGCCTTGTATACGACTTCTTTCGAATACAGTTTCGTATTCACAGGAAACGTCACGGCATTGTTTTTCGGATCTATGGATGATTTCATAACGGGAAGTAAATGCGATAGAATTTATACGGAATTAAATTGGTTTATTCCAGTTTGCTATTCCGGAGCTACGCTCCGATTCGGAGCGTAGCTCCGTCTCAATGTGGTACTGATACCGAAATAACTGAATGTGTTGTATATCGCTACCAGAGGAGTTCGACTCCCTAGAGG
>CAITOC010000034.1 GCA_903893925.1 Candidatus Moraniibacteriota bacterium | reverse complement strand
GCTTCATTTTTTCGTTCGGATCCGATTGATTGGATTCGTGCATAAGTTCTGTTTGATGAACGCCGGATTACTCGGAGACCGAAACGACTGTGCCGTCGCGAAGAGCAGAGGCGCCCTCGACGACGATGCTTGATCCGGAATTTATGCCGGAGAGGATCTCTCGTCGACCGTCTTTCGAATCACCGAGCGTCACCGTGGTTCTCTTTACGCGGTGGTCGGAAACGGTAAAGACAAACGTGTCGTCATATTCATGTATGATCGCGCTCTCGGGAACGAACAGTGCATCGCGGGACGGACCTACGGGAATGGAGACGGTCGCGTATTGTCCGAGGATGAGGGCGATCGATGTCACGGATTTCCCGAAACGGATTCTGGCTATCGAAGACTGGGTCGTGGTGCCGACTGCCTGTGCGATCGAGAATATGTTTCCTGTGATTGATTCGGTCGAATGCTCAGGAAAAACGGCGACCTCATCTCCTTTGTGGAGATTTTTCGCGAGTTCACCAGGTATCGAAACGCTTATCTCGAGCGCATCCTGCGATGCGACGGCGTAGATCGGTGTTCCGGGAGCGACGAATGATCCGAGTGAGGTATACCGGCGCGTGATGATTCCGGAAAACGGTGCAGTGACGGTCGCATTCGCTGCGACTGCGCCGGCGACGAGTACTCCTCCTTCTGCGGCGGATTTTCCGGCTGCGGCCACAGCGTCCTGTGCGTCACGCGTACGCTTGGCACTCTTCACCGCCTCCTTGGCGATATCGAGGTCGCGGGAAGTGATGTCTCCGGAAGCGTAGGAATCCTCAGCTTTCTTCAGTGAAGCCTCGGCCTGGTCTACCGTCTGTTTATACAGATCTTTCGTCTCACGGAGTATGGTTCCCGCTGCGTCGAGCGAGAGCTGTGCACTCTTGTTCATAGCGGAAAGTTCCCTTCCGTCGAGGACGGCGATCGCCTCGCCGGCACGAACGGCATCTCCTTCTTCCTTGAGGAGCTTCACTATGTACCCGCCGACTTTTGGCGCGACATCCGTCTGACGGACACCCGAGACGAATCCTGACGCGGACTGTCGAGCACGAAAAGAACCGATGGCGGCCATTTCGACCCGAACAGGAATCAGAGCGACTGTTGCGGCTTCCGGCTCCGCTTGGGTCGATCGGACCGTAACGATACCGACGATAACGGCGGCAAGGACAAGAAAAACGGGGACGGGGTACGTTCGCTTCATATGGAAGTATATATAATGGATATCACTTGCTTTGGGCGGTCTTCACGATACGGACCAGTTCGGACCGGAGGACGTCACCTTTTTTTCCGAGTCCGTCAAGGTGTCGCGCGACATGCCGATCAAGCATGAGGAGATTCGCCGACTTCAAAAGTCCGATGGCCGCAAGAACCTGCTGAATGACGGGGAAGCAATCCCGTTCTTCCTCTACCATGGATTCGATCTTCCCAAGACTCGTCTTGGCTTTTCTGATGGCGATAAGGATCTTGGCCTTCTCCGGTCCGGAGACCGGTGTGTCCGATTTCTTCATACCGTTGTCTTGATTGATTATCGGCCGCTCCGATCGAGTGACCGTTCGCGATTATTCGAAAGAGAGACACTTGTACGGGCACGAGATCACGCATCGTCCGCAGGAAACGCACTTCTCATGATCGATTGTCGGTGCCGAATATCCGACCTGGCTGATGGCGCCTGCCGGACAGACCCGTATCAGCGGACAGACATGATCTTGTGGACATTTCGACGCATCGACTTTTACAGTGCTCATACGGTTTCATTTAGTGTTATATCTATACCTATGGTACAGGTACAGAATAGCGGACGAAAAACCGCCTGTCAAGCCTGCGATCATCTGAGACTGTTTACGACCGTCCATCGGATCCACACCCCGTCGACCGGCTGTCTTTTGAAGAGGCCTCATATCCGGTTCGTCACACCGGCTCGGCGGGAACACGTTCACATGGTTACTACCATATAATATTATATGGTAGTAAGGACTACGAGACGGGAGGACTGTAAAAAATGGGGGGAGTCAGGGCCGTTCAGACTGTGCTGGGAAAAGCGAAAGAAACCGATGACATATACATTCGGTCGTCAGAGTATGTCACTTCGTGTGCCGTATCGGAAGACGGACAGGACGAAATATTATGCCATAAATACACGAAACCTCTCCGAGGACGGTCCTCGGAAGGGCCTCCTCGGAAGGGGCTAATTTTACTACCATATAATATTATATGGTAGTAAGGAATGCCATAAAATCACAAATTATGCGGTCGTCAGGATATTTTACTTCGTGTGCCGTATTGGAAGACGGACAGGAAGAAATATTATGCCATAAAAGTGGAATTTCTTTACGAGGACCGTCCTCGGAATAATATCTCTTTTCTTTAATCAGAATACGATGGCAGGTACCTTTTTGAAATATCAAAAACTCCGTATCGTGGAAACGATCGGAGAGTGTTGGCGAATGCCGATACTGGCGTCTACCGCAAAAGGAAATTGAACAGGTAGCCGGTGAAGATGATGCCGGAGGCGACGATACCGGCGAAGAGGAGGATGAGTCGGGTCTTCATCACCTTGCGGAGGATCATGAATTCCGGAAGGGAGAGGGCGGTGACGGCCATCATGAATGCGAGCGCCGTGCCTATCGCCACGCCTTTCTCGGTGAGCGCACCGACAAGCGGGATAACGCCGGCGGCATTGGAATAGAGCGGGATGCCGATGAGTACCGCCACAGGCACGGCATACCATTTGTCGCTCCCGGCGTATCGAGCAAGGAAGTCGGCCGGTACATATCCATGGATGAACGCGCCGAGTCCGACCCCGACCACGATATACGGCCAGACTTTTTTTACGATATTCACCGTATATGTTCCGGCATATGTGGCACGTCTTTCCCAGCTCAGATCGGGAATATTCAGATTGTCCGTGTCATCGTCGAGTACGAATGCCTCCACCAGATTCCGGACATTCATTTTCTCGATGATGATTCCGGAGCTGATCGCGATCAGGAGTCCGCTGACGACATAGATGAGGGCTATCTTCCATCCGAACATGCCGAGGAGCAGTACCAGCGCCACCTCGTTGATCATCGGCGAGGCGACGAGGAAAGAGAACGTGGTGCCGAGCGGGACACCTGACTGCACGAATCCGAGAAACAACGGTACCGCGGAACAGGAACAGAACGGC
>CAITOC010000033.1 GCA_903893925.1 Candidatus Moraniibacteriota bacterium | reverse complement strand
GGATTCGAACTCCTGAACGTAACAGGGATGTAGTTCATTTGGTATAAGAAATTGCTTCCCTCCGTCTCCGCGAGGCCCTACGAAGCGGTCCAGGACTCCGGATTGCCACCCCGGCATACGCGGGGCAGGCTACCCGAGGACGGGCTCGCAAAGACAGACGTATTTGATATGGTTTCAGTTTCTAACATGACTGAGTATAAATTGGTCGAACTTTGAAATGGTCTGAAAAAAATGGCTTGATAAAGGGTTGTTTTTTTATCGAAATCCGGATTTGACACGAATGGCATCATCGGGTATAGTGCCAATGGCCGGGCTGGAATCAAAAACCTGTTTTTGCCCGAGGTTTGAGTACTCTTAATAACCATCGTCCGGCTATGTGGTCGGATGAGCATCTGTGAAAAAGATGAAGAAAAGACTCGGTAGTATTTTCGGTATGACGATTCTCGTCATGCTCGCGGTGTTCGGTCTTCAGGCAAGAGCATCGGCGGACAATGTGTCAGGGTCGGCGGGTTTCGGATACGGTCATAACGCGGCTGATCCGATACTCGGATACTCGACCGCATCGGGGTCGTTGGGAACCGTTTTCGCGAACGTCAAGTACGATGGGGCATATGCGAGCTTCCAGTATGTGGGTGCGAATCACGATGCTCATGAAACCGTCGCGACTCTCGGATACGTAAGAGATCTCGGCGGATGTTTCAAAGGAGATGTCAGTTATACCTATGACACCTCGAACGGCGTCTATGGTACGACACATCGGTTGGCGGCCAGTCTTGATACTCCGTCCTTGTATGGAGTCACTCCGAATTTCGTTTTCGGAAGGCTGTTCGCAAACAATGACAGCTCACTTCCAGACCTGTGGGTTGGGAAGGCCGGCTTGAAAACATCGATCGATGCTGCCGGACAGCCGATAAACCTTTCCGCCTATCTGGCGGGGTATTCCGCTATCAACAGTAAGTTGCAAGATCGTACTTTTGCCACGGCGATCTTCAGTGCAAATGTCCCGGTCGAGGTGGTCAAGAGCGTCTTCCTGACCCCGTATGCGACCTATGTCGTGCCGAGCAACTACTTGGCATCGGCCGTTGCACCGCGCTTTTCGTGGGGAATAAACGCATCCGTCAATTTCTGACGGTTGAAATGAGAAGAGTGACAGGAGTGTATACCACTCCTGTTTTTTTGTTGCCCGAAACGAGGTCCATGTATCTTTTATATGCGCAGGTTTGCAGCCTGCTCGGTTCATTTTTTCTCCTTTGACGAGTCGGAGTTAAAGATCGATCGTAAACTGTGTGGTTCAGAGTATGACCCCGTATCGTCTGGTACGAGGTACAACTCTGAACCTGCGAACGTGCAACTCCATACCGTCTGGTACGAAGTGTAAATCTAAGAGCCTATCCGTTAGGAACATACCTACTGCGCCTATGATCTTCGGCGTAAACGCGTGTACCCCTTGTCGCCTTATCTACAGACAGGGCTCCGCGGGTTACCCGCCTTTCCGCTCGAAGCTCAAACGGCTCGTGACGGAGACCCTAACGGATAGGCTCTAAGCCTGTGAGGAATAATTCGATACAAGGAGCAATCTCCCACCCCTCTCCCTCGAAGACTCGGGAGCTCCCCTCCGAAAGGGGAGCAGGAAGAGCGTTTCGAAAATGCAAAGATGAGAGGCTGTTACTCCACGGATTCGCGTTCGCGGCGAGGGGCGAGCATGCGATAGAGGAGGGGGACGATGAAGAGCGTGAGGAAGGAGGAAAGAACGAGGCCGAAGATGATGACGGAACCGAGCGCTCGCCAGGTGGCGTCGGAAAGCGTGATCGGGATGATGCCGAAGATGGTGCAGATCGAGGTGATGAAGATCGCTTCGAGGCGGGACTTGCCCGCGTCGACGATCGCCTCCTCGAAGGGGATGCCGCTTCGCTCGTTGAGTTTGATCTTGTCCACGAGGATGATGGCGTTTTTGACCACGATGCCGAAGAGCGCGAGGATGCCGATGAGTCCCGGGAACGAGAGTGGTACGCCGATGAGCGCGAGTCCGGGGAAGACGCCGATGAGCGCCAGGGGGAGCGTGATAAGGACGATGAACGCGCTGCGGAAGGAATTGAATTGGATGACGAGCGTCACGAGGATGAGGACGCCCGCGATGATCATCGCACGGAGGATCGACTGGACGGATTCGGTGTTCTGCTCGTTCTCACCGCCGTAGGCGATGGTGTAGCCGGACGGAAGCGGGTCGGATGCGGCGAGACGCGCCTGGAATTCCTTGAGGATTTCCTGCGGGTTGGCGGCGCCTTCCACGTTCGATGAGACGGTGACGGTGCGCTTCTGCTCGACATGTTCGATCGCGTTCACAGACGGACGGAGTTCTATCTTCGCGACGTCTTTGAGGAAGACCGGGGTGCCTGATGGCGCGACTACCTCCAAGTTCTGGAGCGATTCGAGAGTCGGAATCGCGGTCTTGTCGAAACGCGCGACGATCTCGGTTTCGGTCCCGTTTTCAAGTACGGTCGAGACCTTGGTCCCCGAGACAGCCATACGCAGCACGCTGCCGACCGATGCCGCGTCGAGGCCGTACCGCTCGAGTCGGGCGTGATCAAGCGCAAACGTGAATTCCGCGGGTGCCTCTTTGAGTGAGATCGCTTCGCCGGTCGTGCCGGGGATATCCGAGAGGATAATCTTGAGTCGTGCGGCGATGCGCGACAGTTCCGCAAGGTCGTCGCCCGAGATACGAGCCTCGAAGGCGGAGCCCGACGGCGGACCGCTCCGTTGCGACTCGACCGTGATATCGGCGTCGGTTTCGTCCGAAAGTCCGTCGCGGATCTTGGTGGTCAGATCATACGAGGGAATGTCCCGATCCTCCTTCGGGACGAGTTGCATTGTGATTGTCGCCTCGTTCGATGAACCACCCGATCCGATGACGGACGAGAAACTTTTAATTTCCTTGTAGGTGCGAAGGTTTTCCTCGATTCTTTTGATGATCCCGTCGGTCTGGCTGATCGTGAGGCCGATCGGACCCTTGGCGATAAGTGTGAGCGTTTCCATGTCCGAGGCGGGGAAAAACTCCGACTTCACGATACCGGTGATCGGCAGGAGTGCCGAGAGGACGAGGAGCGATACGGCGAAGAGAACGGACAGGATGCGTCTCTTCCGTGACGCGAGGACGAATCGGAGCGCTTTCTCGTAGACCGGAATGGCCGCATCGAAATGGATGATGCCGTGGATGAGACGCGAGAGAAATCCCTCGTGCGCCGATCCCTGATGGAGGAGTTTCTCGCGTATGGCCGTATCGCTTTTCAATTCGTGTTCCACGAGCGCCTCGTTTGCGAGAAGTGTTTTCTTCCCGTCGTCCTTCCATCTCCACCAGGCGAGGCCGAACGCGATCGAGCTGGAAACGGCCGTAACGATGAAACCGACGATACCCGAAAGCGAGACGAGTGAAAAGAGGGCGAGACCGAGTATAGGCAGAAACATGGCCCAGAAGAATCCTCGGGTGAGGCGGATGCGTTCGAGTGCGGCGGCGAGGGGATGATTGATCGTGAGCGCGATGACGAGCGATGAGAGGAGTGTCACCGAGACGGTGATCGGGATCGACTTGATATATTCACCCATGATGCCGGTCGAAAGGAGGAGTGGCAAAAACGCGAAGGTCGTGGCCAAGGTCGTGGAGAGAAGCACTACCTTGAAGTCGCGAAGCACCAGAAGCACGGCTTCCTCCGGGGTGAACTTGCCGGTCTTGAGGTATTGCTTGGTCGCGGAGACGACGACGATCGCGTCGTCGACGAGGAGTCCGAGCGAGAGCAGGAGCGAAAACAAAGACAGGAAGTTGAGCGAGATCCCCGAGAGCAGCATGACGCCGAAGGTCGAGAAGAAGACGAGTGGAATGGCGAGCCCGGCGATGATCGCTTCCTTGAGTCCCACGATGAGGAAGAGGGTCACCATGACGAGCGTGAGCGTGATCATAAAATCACGTTTCAGGTGATCGAAGTCCTCTCGGATCAGCTTGGCATTGTCTTGCATGATTTCGGAACGGACTCCCGAAGGAAAGGTGGCGTCTGCCACGGCGACGGTCGCGTGTGCCTGGTCGGAAATGTCGATGATCGATCCGCCGGTCTTCTTGATGAGACTCACGGTGACCGCATTTTCCGGAGCGGACCCGTTGATAGAGAGACGGGACAGACTGGTCCGCTCGATAGCTGTCTCTTGCACGTTCGCGATATCGCCGAGCCTGATCGGGGCTCCGGCTTTGCTCGTCCCGATGGGGATCTGTCGAAGCGACTCGGCCGTGAAGAGCCGTCCGTCCGTCCGGACGGGATAGGCGAAGGAAGATCCGTCGAAGTTTCCGGACGGGACCGCGACATTGGCCGAGGCGATGGCCCGGTTGGCGTTCGCGACCTGGATGCCGAGTGCGGCGAGGCGGGTCGGGTCGTAGGCGACCGAGAATTCATGCGTGTCACCACCGGATACGGTCACATCTCGGACCCCGGGGATTTTCTTGAGCGTGTCCGACAAGTCGTCTGCGCTTTTTCGCAGGACAAATCCGTCGTACGGACCGGTCAACGCGACGGTGAAGACCGGTGTGTCATCCATGGATATCTCGCGCACAGCCGGATTCTGTGCCTCGTCGGGCAGATCGGTCTTGACGCTCGTTACGGCGTCACGGACGCTTCGGATGGCGTTGTCGAGATTCTCCTTCGCGTCGAATTCGACGACGACCGAGGATGCGGAATTCTCGGAGCGGGAAGTGAGTTTGGTGATACCCTTGATCGCGGAAATCTTGGTTTCGATCTTCTTGGTGACGAGTTCTTCCACATCGCCGGGCGAAGCTCCGGGATACGGCGTGACGACGACCGCGATCGGAATCTTCACTTCCGGATTCGATTCCTGCGGGAGCGCAAGAAACGAATAGATGCCCCATCCCGAGATAAGCGCGATCAGAAGCAGGATGATCCGCGTATGCGATACGAAAAAATTGAGAAAACCGGCGCGGAGCTTCGGGTCGAACTCAAGCTTCGAAAGATAGCTGGAATCCGAGGAAGACACCGCAGGCTTCGGAATGTCGGTATGTTCGTCAATCATAGGGAAGAGTATAAGATTGAAAGCGATTGATGCGAATATTTCGTTGACGGGTTAACGCGTTAACGAGTTGACGGGTTGGGGACAGGAAGAAAAGAGTCTGAATGTCCGGTTTTTCACCCAGAGGGTGATCTGCCTTTGGCTGACAATTCACGTGTTGACGGGTTGGGAACAATGAGTACGTTGGCTGGATACATGAACTCGTTAACCCGTGAGCTCGTTAACTTTTTAACTGACTTATAGTCTGACTTCTGACTTCGTCGCGTCGATCGAATCGCCGTCCTTGACCCGTTTCGCATTCTCGATGATGATCTCGGCGTCGTTTTGCAGGTCCGAAGAGACAAGTGCAATCTCTCCTTCGATACGGACGATCCGGACCTCGACGCGTTTCGCGATCCCGTCTACGTTTTGGAAAATCGCGAACGTGCCGGACGATTCCACGGCGACCGCGGAGAGCGGGAGAAATATCTGATCGGTCGCGGAAGAGACGAGTTTCGCGTCTGTCGAGACGGAGACGGATGTGCCGGGCGAGACCGTGGTTTTCTCCGGAAGGGTGGCTTCGGCGAGGAACCGACGGCTGGCCGGGTCGGCCACTGAAGAAACCTGTCTCAACGCTCCCTCGATCGGTTCGGCGTCTCCCGCGGAACGGAGAACGGTCACTTTCTGACCGGGGACGAGCAGTGCGCGTTCCGATTCGCTGACGTAGAACGTGACGCTCCGGGCCGAAGATCCGTTCTTGACGGTGAACAGGGCGGTTCCGGCATTCACGGAATCGCCGGTCGCGACGGAGCTCTCGGTGACGGTTCCGGAAATCGGGCTTTTCACGGTATGGAGATCGAGTAGTGCGGTGAGTGTGGCCTGCGCGGATTCGAGATTTTTCCTCGCGAGTTCCTTTCCGAGTTCCGAGGCGTTGGAAGATGCGTTCCTGTCCACGCGCTTCGAGTCCGTATAGGAAAGGTCGGCCCGTTCGACGGCAAGTTCGGCCGCACGCACGTCCGCATTCCGGAATCCGGATGTCGAAACGACACTCCCAGACGGATCATCGATGCGTGCGAGTACCGTCCCGACACCCACTTGCTGTCCGAGTCGGACTGTCGAAGAGACGATACCGGCAGTCTTGGCGGAAATCGTCGCGATCCCTTCGGTCGAGACCGTACCCGGGAAAGAAAGATTGAGCGTCGCGGATCGGCTGTCGGCTACCGATCGGGTGCCGACCGCGATCGGCTTCGGGGCTTCGGCTTGCTGGATCGTCACGGCCGGTTTGCGGAGGAAGGCTACTCCTGCGGCGATGACCGCGATGATGCCGATGCCGATGATGAGAGGCTTGTTGAATTTCATATAGGTGAGACTAACAACTTATAACGAATAACTGACAACTGAGACAATTCATTTTTTCATGTCGCAGCCGGCACATGCTTCCGTGCCTGTCTGACTGAGGAGGGAGAGCAATTTCTTGAAAAAAGCGTGATGGGCCTCGATTTCGGACTTGGAGAAATATTCCAGTAACCGGAGACTTTCCGTTTCGGCACGCGTTTCGATCGTGCGGAGTTTCCGCTTGCCGGCCGGGGTGAGTCCGAACGCGACATACCTGCGGTCTTTCCCGACGGGGGAGGACAGTTTCTTCACGAGCCCCTTGCGTTCCAGATTCTGAAACCGCTGACTCAGATTCGATTTCGTCCCGCCGAGGAATTCGAGCATGGCGACGGGCGATGCCGGTCCGGTACACGAGAGATACTTCAAGATCTTGAAGGCGGTGAATGAAAGACCCAATGGTTCGAAGACGAGGCGGTCCGAGATCCGTTCGATGCGCGAGGCACCATGAAGGATGGGCGATATGATATCGTTTTTCGGGAATGCGGCCGATGTTTTCATGGTTGTGCTTCGTGACATAGGCAGTAGTACTGTTCGAAGGTATAGTTTATCAATTAACCATATCCTGTCAAGATGCGTGGGATTCGCTTTTGATGGGAGGGGCAAAGCGACCGACTTCGTGGCTTCAGAGAGGCTTCTTTGGCTGTCTCTTCTTTTACTGAAGTGCCTGCACTTCCCAAGGCTTTCCCAAAACAAAAACAAGACCTTCTGTTAGAATAGGGGTACCACGCCCGCAAAAACTAACACAAAAGTCTTGTCCTATGAACATCGTACAACAAAAATGGGAGTTCTTC
>CAITOC010000032.1 GCA_903893925.1 Candidatus Moraniibacteriota bacterium | reverse complement strand
GTTTCAAGGTACTATATCAAAGTGATCGGCGGATGGCCGTCATATTTTTTCATGCGAGAGTTACGTATGGCGGAACAGGAACATACAGAACAAAAAAATGGGATGGATGAGGCTCCGGCAACGGGGTTGTTCGGGTTGCTTGCCGGATACAAGGGAATGATCGGTTTGCTGGTGGCGCTCACTATCGTCGCCAACGCGCTGACCATCGCCGTGCCGAAAGTCGTCGCGGATGCCATCGACACGTATGCGACGGGCGGGTTCGTCATGGGTCGATTCGTCGTTGAATTCCTTGTCATCGCGATTCTCATCTTTCTCTTTACCTATCTGCAAAATATCGTGCAGGTGTTCGCGTCCGAACGGGTGGCTCGCGACCTGCGCGATCGGATCGTCGCCAAACTGTCGGTACAGCCGTACTCGTATATCGAACAAGCGACGCCCGCGAAACTCCTGACCAATCTCACTTCGGACGTCGATGCGGTCAAAAGCTTCGTCTCGGTCGCGATCGCCTCGATCATCTCATCGGCGTTCCTCATCGTCGCGGTGGCCGTGCTTCTCGTCTTTATCGATTGGAAACTCGGACTTACGGTCCTTTCGGTCATGCCGTTCATCGGTACGGCCATCTTCCTTATCCTGGGTAAGGTTCGGAAGCTCTTCGTGAAGTCGCAGGAAGCGATCGATTGGCTCAACAAGGTGATCAGTGAGAGTATCCTGGGCGCAGCGCTCATCCGGCTGCTCGATGCCGACGAACCCGAGCGCGTGAAATTCACCGCGGCCAACACTGAGGCGAAACGGGTCAGTCTCAGGATACTCGGACTGTTCGCGAGCCTCGTCCCGATCATCACCTTCTTCACCAATATCGCGACGCTCGCGATCGTACTGTTCGGCGGACGGTTCGTTATCTTGGGCGAGATGACCCTCGGTAACTTCACCGCCTTCAACAGTTATCTGGCCATTCTCATCTTTCCGATCCTCATCATCGGATTCATGAGCAATGTCATCGCGACTGCCTCCGCCTCGTACGGACGGATCCTGCCGGTGCTCGAAGCGCCCGTCGAGAAGAAAACCGGCGGATACAAAGCGACGCTTCATGGGGATATCGAGGTGCGGAATGTCTCGGTCGATTTCGGAGGGAAGCCGGTCCTTCGGAGCGTCTCGTTTTCGGTCGGCGCCGGAAGCAAGACCGCTATCATCGGACCGACCGCCGCCGGCAAGACACAGCTCCTCTACCTCCTGACCGGACTGCTTGCGCCCACGTCGGGAGAGATCCTGTTCGACGACAGGAGCATAGACGAGTATGACAAGGAAAGCCTGCGCGGTCAGGTCGGTTTCGTGTTCCAAGACAGCATCATGTTCAATCTGAGTCTGCGCGAAAATATCGCCTTCAGTGATACGGTCCGCGACGAGCACCTCGACAAGGCGATCGCGACCGCCGAACTCCGAGACTTCGTCGATGCGCTCCCGGACGGACTCGACACGGTCGTATCGGAGCGGGGGACGAGCCTGTCGGGCGGACAGAAACAGCGTATCATGCTTGCCCGCGCGCTCGCGCTCGATCCGAAGGTACTCATCCTCGACGATTTCACCGCGCGGGTCGATGCCGACACGGAGCGTCGGATCCTCGAGAACGTCGCGCGCGAGTATCCCGAACTCACGCTTCTCTCCGTGACGCAGAAGATCTCGTCGATCGAACACTATGACCAGATCATCGTGCTCATGGAAGGGGAGCTCCTGGCGAAAGGGACGCACGAGGAGTTGCTCGCCATTTCGCCCGAATACGTGCAGATCTATCAGTCGCAACGGAGTACGAACCAGTACGAATAATCAGCTCAAAGGACGGTCCTCCGTCGCGGAAGACCGTCCTCCGAATCCTCTCTTGTCGCTACACACTTCGAATATCTTATGAAGTATTCCCTCGCCAAGACCGATATCGAAAAAGAGAAGGACAAGAGCGTCCTGGCCACCGCTTGGAAGCGGCTTATTCCGCTTATGAAAGAGGAAGGTCGGGCGGTCATGCTCGCGATCGTCGCGATCCTGGTCAGTTCCGCGGTGACGCTTGCGGTGCCGATCATCATCG
This sequence comes from Candidatus Moraniibacteriota bacterium, assembly GCA_903893925.1. Lineage (GTDB taxonomy): Bacteria > Patescibacteriota > Minisyncoccia > Moranbacterales > UBA1568 > JAAXTX01. The sequence goes on along the minus strand of CAITOC010000032.1, from coordinate 22,312 downwards.
CGCGCGTCGTCGATAGCGCTATCGCCGTCGGAAATTTCAGCGGGGTGATCACGTATTCCGCATGGCTTTTCGGTATCTTCCTCATCGGACTCGTCTCGAACTATCTGCAGGTCAAGACGATGGGCGGGGTGGGACGCCGTCTTCTCTTCAATCTGCGCAACAAGATATTCGACAAGCTTCAGGAGCTTCCGGTCGCGTTCTTCAATCGCAACAAGGCAGGGGACATCGTCTCCCGTATCAACAACGATACCGAGAAACTCAATCAGTTCTTCGCGCAGGCCCTGATGCAGTTCGTGAGCAATATCATCCTCATCGTCGGGACCGGTATCCTCCTCGTCGCGCTCGATGTCCGGCTCGGTCTCATCGCCCTTGCGCCTGCGGTGCTCGCACTCATCGCCACGCAACTCCTTTCGCCGTGGGTCAAACGGACCAGTCTGGCGAGCCTGCGCTCACTCGGGGCCCTGAGCGGCGAGATCCAGGAGAGCATCAATAATTTCAAAGTGATCGTCGCATTCAACCGGCTCGATTATTTCCGCGAGAAATTCAAAGAGGCGAACGAGACGAACTATATCGCGTCCGTTACGGCCGGCGTCGCGAGCAATGTCTTCAATCCGATCTACGTGCTCGTCTCGACTCTGGCACAGCTCGCCGTTCTGGCATACGGGATCACGCTCATCGCCGACGGCCGGTTTACGGTCGGCCTTTTGATCGGGTTTCTGCTCTATGTCAACGGCTTCTATGCGCCCCTTCGGCAACTCGCGTCCGTATGGCCCTCGCTCCAGCTCGCGCTCGCGGGCCTCGACCGCATCTCCGAGGTGCTTTCGCTCGAATCCGATATCGTAGCGATGCCGGCGTGCGATGTCGAGCCGGATATCGCATCCGATGCGGTTCTAGAATTTCGAGGCGTGTCCTTCCGGTATGAAGAGGGGAAGGACGTGCTGAAACATATCAGTTTCGCACTCGAATCCGGCAAGACCTATGCGCTCGTCGGTCCGACCGGTGGAGGCAAGACGACGACGGCGTCTTTGATGGCCCGACTCTATGATCCAAGCGAGGGAATCGTCTCTCTGAACGGGAAGGATATCCGCTGTTATGCGACGGATGAACGGGCGAAGAAAATCGGATTCATCCTGCAGGAGCCGTTCCTGTTTACCGGGACGGTGCGCGAGAACATCCTCTATGGGAACAAGGAGCACGCCGAATATACCGACAAAAAGCTCTCCGAGGTTTTGGAGGCGACGCATCTCACGAAACTGATTGATCGGTTTTCCGAGGGTCTCGAGACCAAGATCGCAATCGGTGGCGACGCCATCAGTCTCGGACAAAAGCAACTCATCGCGTTCATCCGTGCGGTGCTCCGCGATCCGGACGTCCTCATCCTCGACGAGGCGACCGCGAATATCGACACGGTCACCGAACAACTCTTGGAAGAGATCATCGGTACGCTCCCGAAAAAGACGACCAAGGTCATCATCGCGCACCGGCTCAACACGATCGAGAACGCCGACGAGATATTCTTCGTGAACGGCGGCGCGATCACCCCGGCCGGTTCGATGGAGCACGCCGTCGACATGCTGCTCCACGGCAAACGCTCGAGTTGACGGTAACGAGCAAAACGAAGCAGAGGAGTCCGACTCCCTAGAGGGAGTCAGACTCCTTGCTGAATAAGGCACACACCCGGACTTTGGGGTTGAGTGGAATAAAAAAACAGCCGTCACTTTTGGGTGAGGGCTGCGTACATGAGGATGATACATCCTGTCTCAATTTTTTTATTTAGACGGAGGAATGTAAGTTATCAATGCGTTATACATAGTCGCACTTTCTATATCCACTATGTATGTGCCTTTGGGTTGTTTTTCTAGCCATTCATTGATTTCCTTATCTAGTGAACAATCATTACTTCTTATGAATTTTACTCGAATTATTGATGCGGAGTATGACTGAGAAAATGACATGATTTCCTTCCTTTGACCGTCTCCGGCCGGAAAATGTTGATGAAAATTGTTAATCGATACTTCGGTCCATTATAGCATCGTTCAGTCATACTGTCAACTCTTTCCAAGTGTGGAAAATGCGTTTATACTGGCTCTACTAGCTATTCCATCATGAAGCAGAAAGAGAAAATCCGCTGGCAGTTCGCCGGAGTGCTTGCGCTTGCGCTTGTTTCGGGCGTTATCGCATACCCGAGTGTTTTCTCATACTTTCCGTTTCCGAACGCGGCGTCGGTCGAGAATTCGCTCAAAGTGAATCTCGGACTCGACTTGCAGGGAGGCATCCACCTCGAATACGCGGCGGACACCTCGCAGGTGCCGGTCGGGAAGAAACAGGATGCGCTCCAAGCGGCACTCTCGGTCGTTGAACGGCGCGTGAACGCATTTGGTGTGGGCGAGTCGGTCATCCAGCTTTCCAAGTCCGGATCCGAGGATCGGATTATCGTCGAACTTCCGGGTGTGAAGGATGTCGAGGAGGCCAAGAAGATGCTCAAGGAGACCCCATTCCTTGAGTTCCGGGAATCCAACGATGCAGCGCTTTCGAATCAGATCGCGCAGATAAATGATGCGTCCAAGAAGCAGGGGGACGAAGTGCTCGCTCGTGCTTTGGCCGGTGAGGATTTTGCGACGCTTGCCAAGACCTATAGTCAGGACCCGGGTTCCAAGGACAGGGGTGGCGATCTCGACTTCGTGAAGAAAGGACAATTCGTTCCCGAGTTCGACTCCGTCATTTTCAAGGATGATTTCAAGGCGGGGACGGTATATCCTGAGCTCGTGGAGAGTCAGTACGGGTGGCATATCATCAAGAAAATCGAAATGCGTGGCGAAGGGGATGCTCTCGAAGTGCATACGGCGCATATCCTGTTTCCAAAAGAATCGCTCGACATGATGCCGGATTCGCTTCGGTACAAGGCGACGGGACTGTCGGGCAAGAATCTCAAGAATGCCTCAGTCGACTACCAGTCGCAGGGATTCGGTACACCGCAAGTCGCGCTCCAGTTCGATGCGGAAGGATCCAAACTGTTTGCGGACCTTACCAAACGCACTATCGGCAAACCGATCGCTATTTTTCTTGACGGACAAGTCGTGAGCGCACCGACGGTACAAAACGAGATTCCGGACGGTCGTGCAGTCATCACCGGCAACTTTACGCTGGCCGAAGTGAAGGGTCTGGTTCAGCGGTTGAACGAAGGAGCTCTTCCAGTGCCGATCACGCTAGTGGGTCAGCAGTCGATCGACGCATCACTCGGGGACAACGCTCTTCGGCAGAGCTTGTTCGCAGGATTCATCGGTCTCTTGGCCGTGTCGATCTTCATGGTCTTGTACTACCGGTTTCTCGGCCTCGGGGCGGTATTCGCACTTCTCATCTATTCGGCGATGCTTCTGGCGATTTTCCGATTATCTAACTTCACGCCGTTTCCCATTACGCTCACCCTTTCCGGTATCGCGGGATTTATCCTGTCAATCGGTATCGCAGTGGATGCCAACGTGCTTATCTTCGAGCGCACCCGCGAAGAACTCTCATACGGTAAGACGGTCGCCAAGTCGCTCGAGGAAGGCTTCCATCGTGCCTGGCCGAGTATCCGTGACGGACACGTTTCGACACTGATTACCACGGTCGTCCTGATGATCCTCGGAACCGGATTTGTCAAAGGCTTTGCGGTCATCCTCGCACTCGGCGTGCTCCTCTCGCTTTTCACCGCCGTCGTGTTGGTTCATACGTGGCTTCGGTTCGTGGTGGGCGACTGGGCGGAAAATCACAAGGCACTTCTCGTCGCTCCGAAACCGGCGCCTGAAGAAGAGAACGAGAAAAGCAACCATTCGGAATCGGGAATCAAGATGGAAAAGAAGACGCACGAAGAAAAGAAACCGGTTGCAAGGAAAACGAAACCAAAAAAGAGGCGAAAGTAAAAAGACCACTTCGGAGTCCGAAAGTTATAAGTCGTGAGTTGTCAGTCGTACGTCTGTCTTATGATCCACATCATCCAGAAACGGAAATATACCTATTGGATATCCGGCGTGCTGGCCGTACTTTCGATCGCGGCGATCGCCGTGTTCGGTCTGCGTCTCGGACTCGACTTCAAGGGCGGAACGATGATCGAGGTCCGCTTCGCGAAGTCGCCGGTCCCGCAGGTAACGGAAGTCCAGAATGCCCTCGCGACGCTCGACTTGCGAAGTTTGACGGTACAAGCGACCGGGGATAATGGTGCGATCATCAAGTTCCTCGCTTCCGACGATGCGGTGAATGCCCAAGTGCTCGACGGATTGAAAACGGTTGACCCGGGTTTTGTCGTGGTTCAGTCGGATTTCATCGGTGCTTCCGTGTCCGGCGATATCCGGACGAGCGCCATCTGGGGAACGATCATCTCGGTCGTCGCCATCGCGGCCTATATCGCCTTCGCGTTTCGCAAAGTGTCCGTCCCGATCGGCTCGTGGGAATACGGTTGGGGCGCGGTTATCGCACTCGCACACGACCTTTTGATCACGACCGGATTCTTTGCGGTCTTCGGGAAATTCTTCGGGGTCGAGGTCGGCGTGCCCTTTATCGCAGCACTCCTGACCATTCTCGGTTATTCGGTGAACGACACCATCGTCGTCTATGACCGGATCCGTGAAAACCTGCTCCGGTCCCGTGCCAAGACCGATTTTGAGGATATTGCGAACCGTTCCGTGAACGAGACGTTGTCGCGCTCCATCAATACGTCGCTCACCGTGCTCATCGTGCTCGCGGCGGTCGCCCTGTTCGGCGGCGAGGGGATCCGCTGGTTCTCCATCGCACTTCTCCTCGGTGTCACCTTCGGCACCTACTCCTCGATCTTCGTCGCCTCGGCACTCCTCGTGACGCGGTACAAGATGAGGGAGAATAGTTAACGGAGAACGGTAAACGGGAATTGATTGACGAGTTCACGGGTTAACGCGTTAACGAGTTGGAAACGGGAACGGGGTCGAATACGTATAATTCCCGTACACCTTGAACGTCGCGATCGTTTCATTCCTGATTCATTATCCCATATTCATTCTTCCGTTTTATGCTGAACATCTTCAAGGGAAAAGGAAAGGATAAGAACAAGGACGTTGGCAAGAGTTTCGAGGAACAACTCGCGGCTTTTCCCGGCGCGCCGAAGCTCGAGGACATGAACGTGGCCGAGCGTTTCGCGATGAAGCGATTTCTCAAGATGAGCCCAGAAGAACAGAAGAAGACGATCGAGAAGACCATGACGCCCAAGAATATCGAGAAGAACAAGACGCAGATCATCGCTTCGATCGAGGAAATGCGCAAGAACAAGATGATCTCCGACGATCAGTATCGTCTTATGAAGCGCAAGTACGGGATAAGGTAGTCAGAGAGCAAATATCATTGAACAGATAACAGGGAAACGGGACTGGGACGTCGAAAAAGCATGCCCCGTGACCGATTCGCCAGCTGGCGAAGAGGTTTTACGGGATTGGGAATGAAAGACAAAACATCCTTGTGTCACATTCCCGCGTATGCGGGAATCTTGCGTTCATGGCGTTGTGATACAATAGAAACGAATCCTTATACCGAAATAACTTGATGTGTTGTATATCGCTACCAGAGGAGTTCGACTCCCTCTTGGGAGTCGAACTCCTGAACGTACAGGGATTTAGTTAATTTGGTATTACCTATCTGAACCAATATGAACGAACGAGAAGCGAAAATCGAAGAACTGCTTTCCCGCGGCGTGGCCGAAGTGATCGATCGGGAGCATCTGAAAAAACGGCTTTTGGCCGGTGAGAAGCTCCGCGTGAAGCTTGGTATCGACCCGACGAGCCCGAATATCCATTTGGGCCGGTCCGTCGCGCTTCTCAAGCTGCGAGATTTTCAGGATCTCGGATGTCAGGTCGTGTTGATCGTCGGCAACTTCACGGGGCTCATCGGTGACACGAGCGACAAGGAATCGGAACGGCCGATGCTCGATGCCGCGACGGTGGAATACAATATGGGTTCGTATTTCGATCAGGCCGCCAAGGTGCTCGATATGGAATCCGTCGAACGGCACTTCAATGCCGAATGGCTCCGTGAGCTCGGATTTCTCGAAATCGGCGAGCAGGCGGATGCGTTCTCGGTACACGAATTCGTCTCGCGCGAGAATATCAAACGGCGACTCGATGCCGGCAAACGGGTGTCGCTTCGCGAAATGCTCTATCCTCTGATGCAGGGGTACGACAGCGTGCAGGTACGGGCGGATGTCGAGATCGGCGGGACGGATCAGCGATTCAATCTCCTCGCGGGCCGGACGCTTCAGTCCCGGTATGACCAGGAGCCACAAGACATCGTGACGGTGAATCTCATTCTTGGCAGTGACGGACGCAAGATGAGTTCGAGCTGGGGGAATACCATCGATCTTTCCGACGAACCGAACGATATGTTCGGCAAAGTGATGAGTATTCCCGACGAGCTGATCGGGACCTATCTCATCCATACGACACGGATCCCGTTGTCGGAAGTTTCGGAACTTGAAGTCGGCATGCAAGACGGGAGCCTGAACCCGCGCGATGCCAAGATGCGGCTCGCCAAGGAGATCGTACACATGTATCATTCCGCGGAAGCTGCCGCGGTCGCGGAGGAATATTTCGTGACGGCGTTTTCCAAGCGGGAAGTACCGCAAGATATCCCGGAAATATCAGTTGAGGGCGGATCGGAAAGTATTATCGATTTCATCGTTCGCTCCGGCAATGCGACGAGCAAGACGGATGCGCGACGCAAAATCGAACAGGGCGGGGTCTCGATCGGTGACGAGAAAGTAACCGATTGGGCACTCGTGCTGGAGCGATCGGCACATGACGGCAAGGTCATGAAAATCGGGAAAATCGGCTTCGTCCGAATCGCGTTCTGATGGTTTTGGGAGGGATATCCGAAAAGAGCCGCTTCCCTTGATGGGGAGCGGCTTTTCCCGTATTCTGGAAATACTGTGTCCTTACCAATCGAAAACAAAACGAAGGAGAATCTCATGCCGGATATCGACATCAGAATAGAACGGCCGAATAGGACGGGAAGGCCGGACGTACATATCATAGGCATGTCCGAAGAGAGTGAGTCTGCGATTGCGAGACTGTATTACTCGTATGCCGGGATAAGCCACGGATTCAAACGATGGATCGAACCCGATATGATACGCTGCATCGTCTGTTCGATCTTATCGGATGCGAAGTTCGATCCGTCGGGCCTGACGGAGCCGACTCTCGTTGAGGTGAAAGTGACGGAATTCGGTGCTTCGGGCATCAAGCGGGTCGGTACCATTTATCATAGAGATAAAGGCGAACACGGGGTCGCCGTTAGAAGCGCCGGTACCGATCACAGATATGATTTCATGAATATCGGATACGGGGACGTGAAATGCTTCTTGTGTGATGTATTCACGACCGGACGGGTACCGGAGCTCGGGAACGGCTTCGGCTCATGTCCCAATCTCTGTCGACCCGGCTGTCAGGGTTTGCCATTCCTTCGTAAATAATAAGCAAAGGCGCCCTCATAATGAGAGGTGCCTTTCTGTTTCCACTGGCTTACGGCTCGGTGATTTGCGGCGAATATCGAGGAGAAAAGTGCGACTTTGAAAACAGTGACGCATGTTTGTCTGTCATCGGACAGACGCGGCCCGACGAAGAATCCACTATCAGAATATTACCATATTATATAATATGGTAATATAGGTATGAGAGGAGATTCGATGGATATGTATGAAGCAATGATTCATATGGCCAAGGTGAAACCGTCATCGATGCCGAAACAGGACCGTGAAAAGGCGGTATTCGGATTTCTTGACCTGGTTACGAATCTGAAGTCGAAAACGGAAACGGTGGACTTCCTTCTCGGTATTCTCACTCCGAGCGAGGCACTCATGCTTGCAAGACGCCTGCAGGTCGCGGAGAGGCTGCTTCAGGAGGAGACGACAATCGAGGAAATCCGTCGGGAGCTTGGTGTCGGGATTCGGACGATATACGGAGTGGATCGATGGCTGCATTCCGGAAACGATGATCGGGACGTCTGGTTGGCTGATTTGATCCGGAATCAAGAGAAGTCGTCTCGCCATGCTCGGAAAGGTATCGGATCCCGGAAAGGGTATTCCATGTCGCTGCTCGACCGGTATCCGCAGCATCGAATACTCACCGATCTGATTTCCGAAATTCTCCGATGAACCGAACGTGACTGATATTACCATATTATATAATATGGTAATATCTGGGGGAGATATGGGAGGGTGTTTGAATCGGATAAGGGAACGATATGACACAACGGCAAATCGTATTCATACACGGGGGAGACGCGTTTCCTGATCGGGAAGCGTTCCTTGCGTACCTATGTTCGGTGACGTTGCGCGAACCGATATGGTCTCCAGACGCCTTGCCACGCTGGCGCGAGACGCTTGCACGCCGGTTCGCGGACCATTGTGAGATCATGATGCCTTGGATGCCGAACCGGCAGAGCGCTCGGTACGACGAATGGTCGATCTGGTTCGAACGGCATATACCGTTTCTTCGCGACGGAGTGACCCTCGTCGGACACAGTCTTGGTGGGATTTTCCTCGCGAAATACCTGTCCGAACATGCGTTTCCCGTCCGGATCGGTGCGCTCGCGCTCGTGGCGGCGCCCTTCGACGACGAATCAAACGAATCCCTCGGTGATTTCATCCTTTCCGGACACCTCCGGAAAGTTTCCGAACAGGCCGGGACGATCCTCCTTTTCCATTCTCAGGATGATCCACTCGTCCCGTTTGCCGAGCTCGCCAAATATGCGCGGTCATTCCCGGATGCCGAAGCGATCGCTCTCGACGGTCGCGGTCATTTCCTCGATTCCGATTTCCCTGAACTCTCGGAGCGGATCAAAAATATCATCGGAGCGGATTGAAAGTGCGGATGACAAAATATTTTTTCAGCGGGGTTGTTTACAAAATTGATGAACGTTGTATTATTGAAGTGCATTGATTGTATTCAAATCGAATATGATTCGGAAGTGTCGTGTCGGCACTCTTATTTTCGAGATACTTTTCCTCAGCCTTTCCGCTATCGCGGTATGGTCTTTCGGTATGGTCCGCGTGCATGCGGATGATGACAGTGAAAAGTGGTCGGACTACGACGACTACGAAGTGGTGAGCCATGATACCGTTTGGAGCGGGAATCATGTGCAGGCTTATATTTTCAAGCCGATCGTCGTTGTCGATGGAGCCACACTGACTATTGAAAAGGGTACACATATCGAGTTCAGTCAGATTTTCGTTTATGACGGTAGGATCGTCGCGGAAGGGACGGATGCCGAACGGATCGTCTTCACGAAAATGCCGTCGCAAATTTCCGAACCTGAACAGGATGTCGGGATATATGATGCGGAATGTTTTCGAATGCGTCCAACCGGAACTATCGAATTCAACTATTATCCCAATGAGACGGATGATCCGTCGGTATTCCGATATACGGAGTTCGAGGGAATCGGCTCCAATCAGCCTATGCCGGCATACGAAGGACACTGTCCCGGTTTAGCGATGGATAATGGCTCATGGATTCGGTCTGTATTCGGAGAGACGGCGTATGCGGCGAAACAACCGAATTCTACTTCTCCCGGGATACGATTCATTCGTGGCAAGCTCCTGATCGATCACTCCGCTTTCCATAATGGTTTGTATGCGGATATCATTTCCTCGTTATATTTCAATGATGAATGGGAGGCGCAATACCAGCAGATTACGGTGACCGATTCCGATTTCTCTTTGAATCTCAGTAATACGGCTCTGCTCTCGATACTTCAGTTCGATGGGAAGCAGGATTATACCGGACGGGTCTATTTCGAGAATAATTGGTACGGTTCGTCGGACGGGCCTACGAGTGACAAGAATCCCGGAGGACACGGGGAACGGTTGGACGGGCCGTGTACGCTTGCCGGGTTCAGCTCGGAGCGACACCTGCCGGAAACCCCGCAGGCATCGAACGTCCTCTTCCTGCCGGGGATCAAGGCGAGCAATTTGTATGAAAAGGACCATTCCGGAAACGAGAACCGCCTGTGGCCGCCGGATTTCTTCAGTGATGACCTCGACTTGCTTGCTCTTGATAACGACGGGAAGAGCGTGAACGATGTGTATACCGAAGACGTATTGTCATCGGCTGGTGGTACGAAGTATTATGAATCATTCCTCACTGATCTTGAGACAGAGAAGACCAATCACGTCATCAATGATTACGTACCGTTCGCATACGACTGGCGGACGGATGTCCATGATATCGCATACGGCGATACGGCGCGTCGTGACGAATCGCGATCGTTACTTTCCGAGACGGAGCGACTCGCACAGTCGTCCAAAACGGGCAAGGTCACTATCGTCGCACATTCCAACGGGGGACTCGTCGCCAAGGAACTCCTGAACCGACTCGACGAGACAGGTGAGGCTGCCTTGGTGGACCAAGTCGTCTTTGTCGGGACGCCACAACTCGGGGCGCCGATCTCGATCCTCTCTCTTTTGTACGGGTACAAGGAGGATCTGCTCTGGGGAATACTCGCTTCCCGCGGGAATGTCCGCACATTGGCCGAACATATGCCGGGTGCCTACGGACTCCTCCCGTCTCAGGAGTATTTCGATCGGACAAAACAACCCCTCATCTCGTTCTCGTCCGAGCATACCCGGTTCAAGGAATATCGCGACGCATACGGCGACACCATAAACGATTGGAGCGGTCTGGCGGACTTCCTCTCGGGCGCGAAGGATGGACGGGAGAAACCGGCAAAAGACGATGTCGCATCGGAAAATATCCTCCGGAAAAATCTACTCAGTCAGGAGGAGCAGACGAAAAAAGAGTTGGACACCTGGAAACCACCGACCGGCGTCGAGGCTATCGAGATCGCCGGATGGGGACTCGATACCGTCCGCGGAATCGACTATACCGAGGAAGAGGCGACGAAATGCTACGCTTCCGGATCGGTGCTTATCCCGAGTTGTACGGGAGCTGGTACGTATAAACCGGTGTACGAGCCACAGTTCACCGTGGATGGCGACGAGGTCGTAACCGCTCCGAGTGCCCTTATGCTTCCAGAATCGTCGGACGTGAAAAAGTATTGGGTGGATTTGTATGCAAGCAAAAAGAGTCATGCGGATATGCTTGAAGTAAACGCACTTAGAACATTTCTTTCACAAATAATTTCACATAAGGAGAATGACTCAGTTTTACCTAAATATATTTTTACTTCTCGTCCAACTAGTCAGTCTACTGATAACCGTATCCGTATGTCGCTCTATTCTCCGCTCGATATATCCTTGACTGATGCTGATGGCAATCATACCGGGCCCAAAACCGTCGAAGAGAACGGGCAGACGGGGGTGATTTTCGAGGAAGGCATACCTGGGAGTACCTATGTTCAACTCGATGATCGCAAATACGTCTCCTTTCCGGAAGGAACGGCTGTCTCCGTCCACCTCGATGGCTATGATACCGGCTCGTATACTCTGAAGTTCGACGAGGTCGCGGTGACGAATGCCGGAGAAAAGACGCTGAACCATACGACGTTCCAAGATCTGCCAGTGACTCCCGAGACGACCGTCGATCTTTCCGTGCCGGAAAAAGGACTCTCGAATCTTTCGACTCTCCGTGCGGATCTCAATGGATCAGAACCGGGAGGGGAATACGAAGTATCGCCGGTTGTGGATGGGATTGCGACTCTGAATGTGGCGCCGGAAACGACAGGAGCGGAATCATCTAGCGACACAAGCACGCCGGCGGATCGCACGAGACAAAGGACCTCATCTGAAAAATCGAAATCGGGAATTTCAGATGGCGTCGGTGGGTTCCTCGGTTCGATATTTGGTCCTTCTTCTGAGACGGATGCGAACGCGAACAATACGGGCGGATATCCTGTCGGTGTGTCGGGTGCCGAAAGCGAGAGACAGACTCAATGGTGTCCGTTTCCGACACAGTCCCCACTCGCCTTTCTCGGTTCTGTTCTTCGTACCGGTTTGCGAATCATATTGCCTGGTCCGTTTTTCCTATCGGATATGCTATTATTTCTTTGGAAGCTGAATGGAACTTCGGTAGCGTGGGCTGGTTGGTTCCGATGGCTACAATAATTGGGAGGGTGATGCTTTAAGGATTGATATATGAAAAAAAAATATTGGTGGAGGATATATTTGTTAGCATTTGGATTAGTTATTATCAGTATCTCGTATATTTTAAAAAACAAATTATTGTTTGGTATTTGTAACAATATCTATCAGACTGAAAAATATCAGGAATGTCTTGATAACGAAGCTTATACTTTAGGTAATATATTGATGATTCTAACTTCTGCTCTTCTCCTCGTCTCCCCGTTTCTCTTTTTTGTACGGGACGAAGTGTTTAAGAAGTGGCTGTGGTTTGCTTTGGTTTGGTTTGGAACGGCAATTTTTTTCATCGCTATCACTCCCGAATATCATGCCGGTATTTTTGAGATGATGAATCCGACCAAGGAAACCGTTTCGATGTTCTTCGGAATCCTCTTCGTTCCGATCAGTCTCGGGAAGTTGGCGTGGGATTCGAGACGAACTGCATAAGTCGGGATTTAATCCATGAGAAGGTACGTTCGGAGATCGTGAAAGGGGTCGAGAGGCAGAACGTGCTCCGAAGGTTGAGTCTCTTTCGGAGCCATAAAATACGAGAGGCTCTTACAGAGAAGTTCCCGAGTGCGTCGGGGAATTTCCTGTGGTATCATGGGAATCGGATGGATTTCTGTACTGACCTTCTATGCCAACAGAACCTGCCGAGGAGAAACTGGAGTTCGGTTTGCCGAAAATACCGACCCTGACGCTGATTATCAGTTTCGTCATCATCATCGGGGCGTCCGCCTTGGTGTTCGCGCGCTTCGGTGACTTCGGACGGTTTTTGGATACCGCCAAACGTGCCGAGCCGTGGTGGCTTGTGGCGGCGGTCGGGTTCCAGGTGCTGACCTATGTTTCAAACGGCGAGGTATGGAACGTGGCGATGCGTGCGGCAAAGCACCCGCTCCGTCCGGGTATACTCGCCCGGCTTGCCGTCGAACGGCTCTCCATCGACCAGTTCATGCCAAGCGCCGGAGTGGCCGGACACGTGGGTACGCTCCAGGCCCTGCGACACTTCGGCGTACCGACGCCGATCGCACTTGAGGCGCTCTTCGTCGATCTGCTCTCACACTATGGTGCGTATGTGACCTCTGTCGTCGTCGCTCTCTCGGTGTTCGCGGCGCATAACGAGGTGACTCCGATCGTTCTCCTGACCCTTGGCGTGTTTGGCGTTACCGCCACGGTCGTTCTCGTCAGCACGGTGCTCTTTCTTCGAAATCATGACTGGATCCACCGGCTTCCGAAATGGATTACCAAGCATACGCTGGTCGCACGCCTGACGCGCTCGGTCGCACAGGTGGATGCCGACCGAGTCCTTGCCTGGGACTTGCTTTCCGAAGCGACACTTTTCCACTTGGCCATCTTCTTCCTCGACGGGGCGACACTCTGGGCCACGCTGCGCGCCGTCGGGGTGCACGCCTCGATCCTCGTCTCGTTCTCGGCCTATGTCATCGCGATGGTCGCCGGGACGGTGCTCTTCATCCCCGGTGGCGTGGGCGTGTTCGAGGTTGGTGCCGTGACGACACTCGTCGGATTCGGTATCCCGTTCGAGGGGGCGTTCGCCGCGACACTTCTCCTGCGTGGACTCACGCTTTGGATCCCGCTCGTTCCCGGATCGATCCTGGCACACAAGGACCTCGTATCACCGACCCCGATCGCGCCTTCCGCCACAAAAAACGGCTGATAGAAGAACGACAACAAATGCTGAACAATCGCTCTCAAAAGCTCACCCGAAAGGTGGGTTTTTCTCTGGAATCATAGCCTATAATACCGAATCAACTTCATTTGTTGTATATCGCTACTAGAGGAGTTCGCCCCGCGAATGCCGGGGCGGACTCCTGAACGTAACAGTGATTCAATTAATTTGGTATAAAAGCCACATTTTGACTGTTGACAAAAAGTGATACATTTGCTATAATCAGAAGATGTTTTTTCACATTACAATTTTTAATTTAGTTGAACCTGAATTTCTCGAAACCAACCAGGAGGATATTCGCATGGAAGATCAGACAGGTGAATTTACACGGGAAGTACCGGAAACATTGGTTGCCGTTACGCTCAATGGCGGAAGGGTTATCAAAGACGGATCAATGCCGGTGGAATGGTGGATTTCCGATTCGGTCATCAAGGAAAATCCAGAGTACATTCTGCTCGTTGAACAGGATACCGATGAAAAAAAATCTCCTAAGGAAGAGAGGGTGGGTCGTCGGTATCTGTACGAAATCAACAAGTCGATATGTTATCTGCAATTGTTTTCCGCAGGACATCATCGGTTTATGGCAATCGTTTTTCAGAACTTTGAAAAAGCAAAGAAGTTCATGAAAACGGAGAAGGATGGCTCGTATAGCGAAAAAATCTACTGGCCGTCAGAAGATGAAAATTACCCGGTAGAGCGCTCGCTCGGACAGACCGTTCTTGAATTCGAAGTTCTGGAGGAGGCGTTTGCCAAGATTCCGGAAACGCGGCTTCGGAAAATCGGTTGGTACTGGGTGAATCTATGGTGGGGAAAGGGTCCCAAAGACGAGTGCGAATACAGGAAATGGGTGTTGCCCTGCATTATTTTCAAGCCTCCGGTGTGGCTTGTAATAAATACAGCCGTGCGTTCGGCTGGAGTCGCACATGCCCTGTATGTCCTGTTGGCAAGTCTGGTGACTTTATTGGCGGGATTCAGACCGAAACCGATACTGAACGAGATGAAAGACGGATTCTGGTATAGCAGATCAGGTTGGAGTGTGGTTCGATACGAGAGGTGGTTGTGTAATGGCCATTCCATATACAAGCTCTGGTCGTATAAGGATTGCGTCCCGAAGTACGTCTTTACCACGCCGGCAGAGATCGTAGGAGTTCTGATTGTCTGCAAACTGATTTACTGGTTCGTGGTGACGTACTCATTTGCCACCCTGTCGATAGGAATCGGTGCTTCGGCAGTCGCTATCCTTGTGATAATGGTCCTTTCGGTATGGATCCCTGATAAATATAATGAGTGGAAAGAGAACAAGGTCTTGCTTCGTAAAAAATGGATGAAGAAAAATCTCGACATTTCGAAACAGACCGATGTAGTAGATCTCGCCACCGCGCCTTTGCCTTTGGGAGTCTACGGTAATCTGAAGCAGAGATGGTATCGTGGTTTTTGGGCGTTGAAATCCCAGGTCTGTAAGCCGTATCCGAAGAAGAGGTGAAAAAGACGTTGTTTGTCTTAGAGTCGTAGCGAATGCTACGACTCAATTTTTTTTGCAAACGAAAACCCCGTTGCGGGGGCGCGTATGAATCCCGTAAAAAAGGATTGTCGGGAAAAATACTTTTTCCCTGAGAGCCTGTACACACTCTCATGTCGAAATGAAATCCGAAAATTTCGAGCGAAAACACTGAAAGTGGATGGAGGGCTACTGTTGTAACCCGACGAGACTTGAAGGGTTTGTCCGCCCGCGACGATCGCTTGGCGAGACGGTCGGGGCAGCCGAAATTTTCGGGTTTCAAACGGCAAGCGAATTGATTCTTTTCGTATAGCGTTGAGAGGGTGGACAGGATCTGAATGCCAGGTGGGTTTCATTGTATTCAACGCCCCGTTCTGGAGGTCTTCGGGGACAGTATAGCACGAAGCGGAGAAAATCAGTAGTGAGCAGACAGTAGACGGAAGACAGGTTGAAATATGAGGACATTCTTCGCCGATGTTTTGGAATGGAGGAGTCTCTTGCTCCTTACTGCTTACTACTGATCAAAAATTTTGACCCGCAAGTCGGTTCGGTGGTACTATAAAAGCGATTTATAGGAATTTTATCTATGAGTACGGAACGGATTGTGGAAATCGGGGAGGAAGGAAAAAAGGCGTTTGCGAGTGCGGACTCCGAGGAATCGCTCCGCGAGCTTGAGGTGCGGTTTTTGGGTCGGAAAAGCGAACTGACCGGTATCCTCAAAGGACTCAAGGACCTCTCTCCCGATGAGAAGCGTGAGGTCGGCCCTTTGGTACAGGGTGTCCGTACGGTTCTTGCCGAGGCGTCCGCATCCGCCAAGGAGCGTGTCCAGCGAGAAAGCCGCGATTGGGAGGCGGAGCGTATCGATGTGACCGCACCGGGCATGGCGGATCCGCTCGGGCATCTGCATCCGGTCACCTCGATCATCAATGAAGTCGAGGATATTTTCACAGGACTCGGATTCGAGGTCGCTGACGGGCCGGATCTTGAAAGCGACTTTTATAATTTCGAAGCGCTCAATTTCCCGGCGGACCATCCGGCGCGTGATATGCAGGACACGTTCTTTATCGAGAGTGACGGACTCGATCAACGCTACCTTCTCCGTACGCACACGTCTCCGGTACAGATCCGGTACATGGAAACGCATACGCCACCATTCCGTATCATCGTCCCCGGACGGACCTTCCGCAATGAGTCGACCGATGCGACACACGAACATACCTTCCATCAGTTCGAGAGTTTGGTTGTCGGGGAACGCGGAGATGTCACTGTCGGTCATCTCAAGTATGTCGCCGAATCCTTCTTTTCGGAGTTTTTCGGTCGCGCGGTCACGGTGCGACTTCGCCCGAGTTATTTCCCATTCGTGGAGCCGGGATTCGAGTTCGATATTTCCTGCGTGTTCTGTGGAGGAGACGGTTGTCCTTCCTGCAAGGGAGTCGGCTGGATCGAGATCGGCGGTGCGGGCATGGTGCAGCAGAAGGTGTTTGAGGCGGCAGGGTATCCCCGTGGGAAGTATCAGGGTTTCGCGTGGGGGTTCGGTTTGGAACGTCTCGCGATGATGAAATATCGCATACCCGACACCCGATCGTTCATGGGAGGGGACTTGAGATTCATACGACAGTTCTGACCGTATGCTCCGAAGTATGATTCAAAAGCTTAATCCGAAATCTGAAAAAGCTCAGGAAGCTGTTGAAGCTTAATGAAGCTAACGAAGCTGTATTTATGAAATTTTCCTACCATTGGCTCAAAGAATTATCCGGCACGGACAAGACACCTGCGGAGCTCGCGGAGTTCATCATGTTTCATTCATTCGAGGTAGAATCCATCGAGCCGTATGCTCACGGACTCGGACAGGTTGTGATTGGACGTGTTGAAACGGTTGTTCCACATCCGGATGCCGATCGATTGCGCGTGACGACGGTCGTCGTTTCGGAAGGGGAACCGGCGCGGACGATCGTGTGTGGGGCGCCGAACGTGGCTGCGGGGCAGAAGGTCGTGGTCGCCTTGCCGGGCGCACAATTGAACGGAATCGAAATCAAAGAATCAGCGATCCGCGGAGTGGCATCGGCCGGAATGATCTGTGCCGAAGATGAACTCGGTCTCGGATCCGACCACGGAGGCATACTGGTCTTGCCGGAAGACGCGCCGATCGGAAACGCGTTCGCGGAATACGCCGGACTCGAAGATACGATATTCGATATCAATGTCTTGCCGAATCGCGGGTGTGACGCCGTCTCGTATCGCGGGATGGCCCGCGAGATAGCGGTGCTTGAGGGACGACAGGCGTCGTTCGATATCGAACCGATACTCCTGCCGCTCCTTCCCGATTCACCTCTTCCAGTGAACGTCGAGTCCGATCGGTGCCGGCGATATCTCGGTATCTTGTTCGAAGACGTCCGTCCGGGATCGTCACCGCTTCGGTTGAAGTCGGCGCTCCTCCGGTCCGGTATCCGTCCGATTTCCCTTTCGGTCGATATCACCAATTACTCGCTCCTCCAGTTCGGCCAGCCGATGCATGCGTTTGACGCGGACACGGTCGAAGGAGGAGTCATCGTGCGTCAGGCCGTGGAAGGAGAGACGCTTGAGCTCCTCGATGGGAAAACGATCACGCTCTCTGTCGAAGATCTCGTCATCGCGGATACGAAACAGCCGATCGCGCTTGCCGGTGTCATGGGCGGAAACCGGACCAGCATCACTGCCGAGACGGAACGCGTGTTTCTCGAGGTCGCAACCTTCGATCCATCGTCGATCCGCAAGACGGTCGCGCGACATCGGTTGCCGACCGATGCCTCGTACCGGTATGAACGCACGGTGGATACCGAACGGGCGACCATCGCGACCGCCGAGGTGGTGCATTTGTTTACCAGTGAGGCGGGTGCCCGTGCGATCGGGGCGACCGATGTGACGACTCGACCCGATGAGCCGATATCCGTGTCGTTTTCGCCGTCGGTGTTTCAGGATATGTACGGTACCGACATCGCACTCTCCGATGCGAAAGAAATCCTCGAACATCTTGGCGTGACCGTGACCGAGGCTGGTGACGATGAATGGACTGCTCTCGTGCCGACATCTCGACCGGATCTTCGTGACGGATGGGATTTTGCCGAGGAAGTCGGTCGCATAATCGGATACGATCATTTCCCTGCGACGACCCCATCCGTTCCTCTGACCGCCCCGGAGCGGAACGAATCGGTCATCTTTGCACGGGCATTACGCACGGTCCTCGCCACTTCGGGATACGATGAGATCAGGACCTATTCGTTTTATTCCGAATCCGACGGGCGTCGGCTCGGTCCGGGTATGGACGGCCGACACCTCCGACTTGCGAATCCGATGAATCCAGACCAGGCACTTCTTCGTGCAAGTCTGCTCCCATCGTCGCTTCGTAAGGCTGGCGAGAATCTCCGATATTTCGACTCGTTCCGATTTTTTGAGATCGGGGATCGATATCTGAAGGGCGCTGACGGCGTGCCGGTTGAAGAGCGTATGCTGTCGCTCGTCTTGGTGCCGGAAAAAGGAGAGGATGCGTTTACGTCTCTCAAGGGTCTTCTTTCGAAACTGTCCGTATTTGCGAGACAGGACGATATCATTTGGGAACCGATCGCATTCGAGACGGCGGTCGAAATATATCCGATGTTTCATCCGACCCGTGTGGCCACGCTTTCCGTGAATGGAAAGACGCTTGGGGAAGCGGGAGAACTTTCCCCGTCCGCGATCAAGTCATACGGTCTGCGGGGAACCGTCGTTTCGGCACAGATCGATTTCGACGTGTTGCGATCCTTATTTGCCACCACCCCAATCTTTCGACCATTGCCGAAGTTCCCGTATGCCAATCGGGATTTTTCAGTCACCGTTTCAAACGATGTGCGTGTCGGTGATCTGACGCATGTCATCGCCGGCGTGTCACCACTGTTGCGCAAAGCGGAAGTATTCGACATCTTTGCGAAGGGGGAAGAGAAGAATGTCGCGTTTCATCTCTCGTTCGGACATGATGATCGGACCGTTACCGGTGAGGAAGTCGATGCCACTCTGACTGAAATTATCGGGAAAACAGCCGATCAGTTCGGCGCCCGTCTTTCTTCCTGATTTTGGCTGAAACAAGGGTATATTTGACTTAACAATGCATCCGTGATATAAAATAAAAAGAAAGGGAGGGTGTTTTTTCGTGTTCCTTCTTTCCCGAAACAGGTCGGATCATCGCTCTTTCGTCGCTTGCGACGCCGGAGAGGAAAGTCCGGACACATGATCTTGGTGCAAGCCAAGGGACCAGGTAGCGGGTAATTCCCGTCCGCCGTGAGGCGCGAGGTGCGAGCAGAGACGCCTAAGAGCCTGTCCTCAAAGTCCTTTTTCTACTGCGACACGGAAATATCGGCTGCAAAACATTCAGGACTCGTCGTGTTATCCGACTGATAGCATTCCTCGACCTTCATGTTTCTCGCTCGAAATTTCCGAGTCTCGCTACGAAAGAGACTTTTGATGACAGGCTCTGTGCCCGAAAGGGCAGGGCACCCGCCTCTTTCGTGAGGTCGGTGAGTCCGTGCGGTGACGCGCGGGGTGAAACGGCCAAACCCTTATCCGTGTGCAAGGCCGTGCCCCGGAGCGATCCGGGGAGTGCCGCTCGAGGCCGTCGGTAACGGCGGTCCCAGATAAATGATGATCAGCCTTGCTTCGAAAGAAGCGAGTGAACAGAACCCGGCTTATGAGCCTGTTTCGGGAGCGAAAGGATACGAACTGACGGACTTATAATACGATATGAAGCGATCCGAGACCCTCTTCAGCGTGGTGCAGGTACCGGTGGACTATCTTATGATCGTCCTCGCGGCGGTTTCGGTGTTCCATCTCCGTGATTTGTTGCCACAGATTTCCGATTTGCTCAATCCGAAGGTCTACTCGATGACCTTCAAATCATTCTTTGGGCTCTCGTTGTTCGTGACGCCACTGTTCCTTGTTGTCTACGCGATCGAAGGATTGTACGCGATTCGCTCCGCGCGGTCCTTTTGGCGCGAGACACTCATGGTCTTCCGTGCCACGTCGCTCGGCATCGTGGTTATCATCATCGCAGTCTTCCTCGAACGAGACTGGTTTTCTTCGCGGTTCATCATCTTGGCCGGTTGGTTTGCCGCGACGGCATACGTTTCTTTCGCACGGTTTTTTCTTCGGAAGATCCAGCGGTATTACCTGGTGACAAAAGGGGTCGGGGTGTACCGAGTGCTCCTCATCGGTGGCAACGGCCGGGTGCGACGGTTTGCCAAGATGTTCACCAAACATCCCGAGCTCGGCTACCGTGCCGTGGACATCATGGAGTCCGCAAGCCTGCATCGTATCGACAGTATTCGGGAGGAAAAGGGCATCGACGAGATCATCGTCTGTGACCAAAGTATCACCGACGACGAGCAGGAAAAGATCCTCGACTACTGCCAGATCCACAATATTTCCTTCAAGTATTTCCCGACGACGTTGCAGACGTCGCGCTTCGCTTTGCGCATCATGAATGGCGAACCGCTCATCGAATTTTTGCATACGCCGCTGGACGGATGGGGCAGGGTCATCAAGCGGATTTTCGATGTCGTGTTCTCGGCGCTCCTTATCCTCGTCACGTCCCCTCTCATGGCGATCGTCGCGGTACTTATCAAGCTCGAGGACGGTTCCGGACCGATCGTCTACAAGAACGAGCGCATCGGCGAGAACGGGAAAAAATTTCTCGTCTACAAGTTCCGGTACATGAAGTGGAAGTGCTGTGTGACCCACGACAACCCGGACTTCGAGGAGGCGCTCGCATTCGAGAAGGAACTCATCGCGAAACGAAGCGTCCGCAAAGGACCTTTGTACAAAATCAAGGACGATCCGCGCAAGACCAAAGTCGGTGCGTTCATCGAGAAATATTCCATCGACGAATTTCCGCAATTTTTCAACGTGTTCCTCGGACAGATGAGTCTCGTCGGACCGCGGCCGCATCAGAAGCGAGAAGTGGAAAAATATCGCGAATATCATCGCCGGCTATTGACTATCAAGCCAGGCATTACCGGTCTGGCACAGGTGTCCGGCCGATCCGATCTGCAGTTCGAGGACGAGTATCGGCTCGACGTCTACTATATCGAGAACTGGTCGCTCCGGCTCGACATCGGTATCTGTTTCCGGACCGCCGGTGCGCTCTTCGCCCGTCGGAGAAACTGATTTCTGGACGGGTCACGATGTCTCTCGTGCTTTCTTTGTTTCACAAATACCAAAAATAATTTGATTCATCGTTGTGCATTGCTATTGAAGGAGTCCGACTCCCTCTGGTGAGTTGTGGGTTCCTGATGCTCAGCGTTTTGATTCATTCGGTAGAACACTATGAAAGAGCGGTTTTTGCTTCATGTCTGTTGCGCGCCGTGCGGGATCGCGGTGATCGACGAACTCCGGAAGTCATACGACCTCTGGGTACTGTTTTATAATCCGAATATCTTTCCGGAAGAGGAATACCGCAAGCGGAAACGTGAGGTGATCCGGGTATGTGAACGGTGGGGCGTCCCGATGATCGACGAGGACTATGACGCGGCATCGTGGGAGGATGAGGTACAAGGATTGGAATCGGAACGGGAGGGTGGCAGGCGCTGCCCGGTCTGTTTCCGGTTTCGACTGTTTCATGTGGCTGAGATTGCGTCCGACCTTGATTTTCAGGTGTTCGGATCTACTCTGACAAGTGGACGAAACAAGCTCTCCGCAATCATCGACCCGATCGGTGAGGAGGCGGGTATCCGATACGGGGTGCGGTACTATGCCGAGGATTGGAAAAAAGGCGGTCGGCAGGAAATCGCACAAAAGATGGCGAGCGATATGGATATCTACCGTCAGGACTACTGTGGGTGCCGGTATTCGCTTCGTGATCGGCATACGGAAGAAGAGACCCGTCCCGTGTGATTTTTTTGGCTTTCGAACCCGGCTTGTTTGAACAATACTACGATATATACTCAGTTACATGTAAATCTGAAATGAATAATTCGTTTATACTCGATTCATCACTCATTCCAGTACTCGTTTTCCATTGCTCATATCGAAATATCTTCATTTTGTATCG
>CAITOC010000031.1 GCA_903893925.1 Candidatus Moraniibacteriota bacterium | reverse complement strand
TTTCGCTCCCGGCGACCGGCAGGACCCACCTGAGCCGTTCTTCTTGTATCGTTTCCGACATATGGATTGACATATTTGGCTGGGATGAGGGATGACCCCAGAGCCTAGCAAAAACCGCCATATGTGTGTACACATTACCGCATCCTCTTGACATATTTCAATATCAGGTTCATAGTGATGACCGATAGAACTCTTCGTATCTTTCCAATCAAATACATCAGATCATGAGAAAAGACCTGCTTTTCAGTACTTTCGTCACGGCATTCCTTTCGTTTACCGCCTGGCTCTTTTGGACACCGTTGTCCCCCGTAAGCCTCACGCTTATTACGGGATGTTCGGTTCTTGTAAGCGCGCTGTCGTTCTTCTGCCTCTCATGGGTGCGGTCGGAACGGTCGCCATTCCCGGTCATGTCGGTAGAAATAGCGTTTGTCGTCTCCGCGCTTCTGATGTTCGTCGCATTCGTACTGAGTTTCTATTTTCCAGTCGGACAGGTCGGTACCGCTCTCATGGTCCGGTATGCCAGCTCCTCGTTCATCATTGCCGTCGTGACAGCGATGATATCGACGGAGAATGCCGGGAGGAAGTACGACGCTCCCGCGTTCGAGGCGGTGCGTACGAAGCCTCCCGTGTACTGAGTCGTTTTCTTTTCATATCCCCTTTGGCCGAATAGCCTGAGGGGATTGTTTTTTATACATCTTCCGGTTCCCTGCTGTCATCGGGATAATTACCCGGCTTACCGCTTGTCTTCGGACCGGAAAACCGCTAGAGTGGAGGCATAATAACCGTTCGGAATCAGAAAGATACTATGCGTGAAGATATCATTGCCGTGAAAGTGGAGAAGCTGGCGAAGTTGAAGGAAGCCTTCAAAACGGTCTATCCGGAGAAAACGGAACGGACTCATACCGCCGTGGAAGCGCTTGATGCATTCGAGACATTGTCCTCTGCCGGCACGGAAATCGCGGTCGTCGGGCGGGTCCGTTCGCTTCGGACGATGGGCAAGATCGCCTTCGCCCACATCGAGGATGGGAGCGGTCGGATACAGATTTTCTTGTCCGAGGCCGATCTTGGAAATGAAACATTCCGTCTGTTTGCGGATACTGTCGAGATGGGGGACTTCGTGAATGTTCACGGAACCGTATTCCTTACGAAGAAGGAAGAGAAGACCGTCGCGGTGAAATCATGGAGCATCCTCGGTAAGTCGATGCGACCGATCCCGACGGATCATTTCGGCATCGAGGACAAGGAAGAACTGCTTCGTCGCCGTTACCTCGATCTGCTTTCGAATCCGGAAACTCGTGAATTGTTCGTGAAGAAGAATCTCTTTTGGCAGACCATCCGTCGATTCTTTACGGATGAAGGCTATCTCGAGGTACAGACGCCCGTCTTGGAGCATGTGCCGGGTGGCGCTGAAGCGGAACCGTTCATCACGCATCACAACGCGCTTGATACGGATTTCTATCTGCGTATTTCGCTCGAGCTCGCGCTGAAGCGATTGCTTGTCGGCGGATATGAGCGTGTCTTCGAGATCGGTCGTGTATTCCGCAACGAGGGTATCGATCGCGAGCATTTGCAGGAGTTCGACCTCATGGAATGTTACGGTGCGTATCTCGATCTGGAACAGGGTATGGAAATGATGGAACGACTGTACAAGGAAATCGTGCGTGTTCAGACTGATGGCGGTATGAAGACGACCTATGAGGGAATGGAGCTCGACTGGTCCAAGCCGTTCCCGCGCGTCGACTATTTCGAAGAATTCAAGAAGGAGACCGGTATCGACCTGTCCGGCGAAGTGACTGTGGATACGCTCCGTGCCAAAGCCGACGAACTCGGTATCAAATACGACAAGACCGCGGGCAAAGGTCGGCTCATCGATACCATCTACAAGAAGACCGTTCGGCAGAAGCTGATACAGCCGTGTTTCCTCGTCGGACATCCGATAGAAGTATCTCCGTTGGCGAAGTCCGATCCGACGGATCCGAACCGTGTGCTCCGCATGCAGCCGATCGCGGCCAAGAGCGAGCTCGGCAACGGATTTGCGGAGCTCAATGATCCGGCCGACCAGCGGGCACGTTTCGATGAACAGGCGAAGCTGCGCGAGGCAGGGGATGCCGAGGCTCAGATGGTGGACGAGGATTTTCTCGAGGCCTTGGAATACGGTATGCCGCCGGCATTCGGTTTCGGTATGGGTGAACGGTTGTTCTCAATCCTTTCTGACCGCTCGATGCGTGAGACGACCATCTTCCCGCCGATGAGGAACAGAGAATAGATGACATTGAACGTCGGAGCTGAAATGGGGTCAGGTACCTTTTTCTGATACGGCAATACGGCGCTTTCTTTATGGAAGGAGCATACTAATGTGGTCGTCAGATTGTGTTCCTTGTGTGGTAATAAAGAAAGACCGCTTGGAAGACTGTTTATTGGATTTCTTGTCATGTGTGCACGTATCTCGGGACTGAGGCTTTGGATCGAAAAACGTATTGCCTTTTAAATGTAACTCTCACTGTTATTGTATCAAATGCTATGAATCGTATTCAGGAATGGATTCAAAACGTGGTGAAAAGCGTGTATGATCCCTCGTTCTATCGGGAACTCATAAAGGGGAAGACCCCCGGCTCGTTTACGTATTTTCTGGGGCTGATGCTGGTGTTTTCGGTGGTGCTTTCGTTCCGGGCATATGTTTCCCTGGGAACGTGGTGGGTAGAGGGGAACGGGATTTCGAATGTTCGGGAATCGATTCTTTCCTCCTATCCCGATGAACTAGTCTTGGAGTATCGCGACGGGCACGTGACATCGAACGTGGACGAGCCGTATTTCATCCCGATGTCGGAGTCGCTCCGAGATTTTGTCGACTCAGAGAAGAAGTCCAGCGCCAATCTTCTGGTCATCGATACGTCGCATCCGATCGTTCCCGAGGATATCGTTCGATATGATACGGTGGCGATACTCGGTAATACGGCTTTATGGGTGAACGATCCGGAAAGCGGAATCCAGGTGAATACATTTGCAACCTTGAACAAGGATCCATTCACACTCGACAAGGGTGTGGTTACTGGATTCGTCGACGGGGCATTCCGTATTTTGAAGCCGATCACGATTGTCGGGTTGGTGCTGTTGCCGGTTTTGAGTATTCTGTGGTTCTCGATTTCATATGTGCTGTATCTGCTTTTCGGCGCGCTGCTCGTATTGATCGTCGGAAAGGTCCGCAATATCGATCTTTCGTACAAGCAGTCGTATCGTTTGGGGTTTCATCTGATTACGGTGCCGGTCTGTTATGGTCTGCTGACGACTATGTTTCCAGTCCTTGAAATCCCGCTCGTGTTCTCTATTCTTCTGGTGGTAGCCGCGTATATCAATCTTGAACCCGTCAAGGCCGTGCCGGAGGCGGTAGAGGACGTTGTCGTTTCGGAGCCGTCAATTTCCAAGGAGGCATAATGATGATCGGATGCGGTCGATGCCGTTGGCAAAATATGTGACGGGAATTGAGAATGGCCTAGCGGTATTGGGTGTATGGACGGACAGGGTCATGAGATACTAAGCGATATCACTATGAATGCGATGTCGAAAATGGGGATGCTCAAAACGATCGAGGCCGAGGCGAAAAAATTCTTCGTGAATACTTCGGGGTGCCATGACTGGTCTCATGTCGAGCGGGTGCGGGCGCTTGCTCGCCGGATCGGTCTGGAAGAAAAGGCTGATTTGTTCGTGTTGGACGCATCGGCATTGTTGCATGATATCGCGAAGAACGAGGAACTGAAGAGGAAGGGCGGATTCTGTCACGCGGCCGAAGGCGCCATACGTGCGAGACCTATCCTGGAAACGGTGGGTGTCGATATGACAACGGTCGATCGGATCGTTCACTGCATCGCGACACATCGGAAGCGCGGAGAACACATTCCCGAGAGTTTGGAAGCGAAAATTCTCTTTGATGCCGACAAGCTCGATTCGATCGGCGCGGTCGGTATCGCGAGGGATTTTCTCTGCGCCGGAAATATCGGCGCGCGCTTTTATTCCGGGAATGAGAAGGAGCATGCGAAAAATCCGAAGCAGTACGAATATACCGAAAATGATACCGCCATACTGGAATATGAAGTGCATCTGAAGGGCGTAAAAGACAGGATGTTCACGAAGACGGGTAAAATAGTCGCTCAGGAACGGGACGCTTTCATGAGAGAATATTTCAAACAATTTTGGCGGGAGGTAGAGGGCGCGGATTGATTCCGAACAAAGCCTGTCGATTATCGCATTATTCAAAACGGTGTATGTCTGAAATTGAACTCGTCGTGCTGGTGGATGATGATGACAATGAGATCGGTACGGTACCGAAATCGGAAGTGCACACGCTTGACACGCCGTTGCACCGGGCGTTCTCATTGTTTCTGTTCCGGAAGTCCGACGGCAAGCTCCTGCTTCAGCAACGCAGTCATATGAAAAAGACGTGGCCTTTGGTCTGGTCCAACAGTTGTTGCGGACATCCTGAGCCGGGAGAAGAGCGTATCGACGCGGTAGCCCGACGTTTGGATCGCGAACTTGGAATGGGTGCCGATACGCTCCGGTTCGGTGTCCCGTATCGGTATCGGTTCACTCGCGACGGTGTGACGGAAAACGAGATCTGCCCGGTATTTGTCGGCATCACGTCGCAGGAGCCGAACCCGGCGGAAGACGAAGTGGAGTCGACACGTTGGATAGCCTGGGAGGATTTCCTGTCCGAGATACGCGAGCATCCCGGCACCTATTCGGATTGGTGCGAGGAGGAGGCTTTGCTTCTCGAGGAGAAAGGAATCGTACGAGATCTGTTCACGAAGTTCGGAAGTTGAGTCTGAGTGGACAATATTCCGGCTTTCGGCTAGGATAAGCGAAGCGGGAAAAGGGAAATATGGTCGCTTAGCTCAGTTGGTTAGAGCACTGCATTCACATTGCAGGGGTCGGTGGTTCGAGTCCACCAGCGACCACACGGAAGTCGCAAGTCAAGAGTCACCAGTCGAAAGTCAAACGGCAGAAGGTATACATTGATTTCCGGTCTGAGACTTTCTTCCCGACTTTTGACTTTCAACTTTTGACTTTCAACTATTCTCTTATGCTCGATATCCAGTTCATCCGCGATCACAAAGACGAGATAGCCAATGCGGCTGTCGGTAAGAAACTTTCTTTCGATGTCGAAGCATTGTTGTCTGCGGATCGGGATCGGATCGAATCGGCACAGGCACTCGAATCGGCACAGGCGGAAAAGAACGGGATCAACGAACGTATCGGCCGTGCGGGAAACGATGAAGAACGTCAGTCTGTCATCGCCGAAGGAAAAGGGATCAAGGAAAAAATCGAATCTCTCGAACCGGTCGCGCGCGAAGCGAAACGGAAATTTGATGTGCTCATGGCGCTCGTGCCGAATGTCATGGCGTCCGACACGCCGGAGGGCGGGAGCGACGAGGATAATGTCGAGGTGTCGCGTCATGGGGAAATACGCGATCTCGGATTTGAGCCGAAGGATCATATCGCACTTGGGACGGATCTCGGATTGTTCGACATCGAGCGGGGGACCAAGGTCGCCGGATATCGGGGATACTACCTCAAAGGCGATGGAGCGCTCCTTGCCTTGGGCCTTATGTCGTACGCGCTATCCAAGATGGCTTCGAAAGGATACCTGCCGATGATCACACCGACTTTGGTAAAGGGGTTTCCATTGTTCGGAAGCGGATATTTCAAGGGACTCGAATACGACGGAGCTGTGGACGAGATCTACCAAGTCGCATCATCGGACAAGGAAACCGACGGAAGCGATTCGAAGGAACAGAAATTTCTCGTCGGTACATCCGAGCCGTCGCTCCTCGCTTTTCATTCAAGTGAGACTCTTGATATCGCCGATCTGCCGATTCGCTACGCCGGATTCAGCCAGTGCTATCGGAGCGAGATCGGTTCGTATGGCAAGGATACGAAAGGCCTCTATCGCGTCCATGAGTTTATGAAAGTGGAACAGGTCGTCATCGCACCGGCCGACATCGCACTCGCTGATTCTCTCCAAGAAGAGATGCTCGGTATCACCGAAGAAATGTTTACCGAATTGGGATTGCCATACAGGAAACTTCGCATATGCGCGGGGGATATGGGTGCCGGGAAATACAAGGCGTTCGATCTCGAGGCCTGGATGCCTGGGCTTGGTCGATGGGGCGAGCTCGGGAGCGCGTCGAACTTCACTGATTGGCAGGCACGTCGTCTCGATGTGAAATACCGCGATCCGGAAACCGGGAAAAAGATTCCCGTATTCATGCTCAACAATACCGCACTCACCAGTGTCCGTCCGCTTATCGCGATCCTCGAGAATTTTCAGCAGGAAGACGGTTCCGTAATCGTACCGGAAGTGCTGCGACCGTTCGTCGGCAAGGATCGGATCACGGGCGTCGGAAGATGATGCCAATATTCTTCGGATAAGAAAACACTACCATATACTATTATATGGTAGTGTTTTTGATCTTGGTTTTTCCCAATGCAGGTATCCGAATTATTCCTGTGCAAGGACCGCGGCACGGATGGCAGGGACGATCTGCTGGTCCATGACGAGTGGGAGTATCTGCTCCCTCGTCGGTTCGATCGTACCGGCGACGGCGACGGCGACAGCGACCTTGAGTGCGGTCATATCGGCCGGCATCGAGCGGGTCGGATCGGCTGCACGCGCATCGAGGAGTCCACGGAAGAGTCCTGGGAAAACGATCGCGTTGTTGATCTGATTGGCGAAGTCCGATCGGCCGGTACCGACGATGAACGCGCCGCCTTTGAGTGCCTCGGCGGGAAGTATTTCCGGATCGGGATTCGCCATGGCGAAGACGATCGGACGCTCCGCCATCGAACGGACGGACTCACTGTTGAGAATGTTTCCTTTGGAGACACCGATGAAGACATCCGCGCCGGCGAGCGCGGTCGCGAGATCTCCTCCGAGTCCTCTTGGATTGGTGCGGGAGGTGATTTCCCGTTTGGGTATGTTGAGATCGTCGCGATCCATACTGAGGATGCCGCAACTGTCGACCAAGATGACGTCCTCGACGCCGTATGAGACGAGGAGTCTCGCTATGGCGATACCGGCTGCTCCGGCGCCGTTGATGACGACCTTGAGCGTCCCGATTTCGCTTCCGCGGACTTTCGCCGCGTTGATAAGTGCGGCCAACGAGACGATCGCTGTCCCGTCCTGGTCGTCATGGAAGACGGGGATGGAGAGTTCTCGCTCAAGCCGTTCGAGAATCTCGAAACAACCGGGAGCAGCGATGTCCTCGAGATTGATACCGCCGAACGACGGTTCGATCTGCTTGCAGAAACGTATGATGTCTTCGATTTTGTCGGTCGCGATGCAGAGCGGGACTGCATCGACGCCGGCCATTTTTTTGAAAATCATCGCCTTTCCTTCCATGACCGGGAGTCCTGCCGCGGGGCCGATATTTCCCAATCCGAGTATGGCCGTCCCGTCGGACACGATGGCGACAGTATTGCCCCTGTTCGTGAGAAGGTCGGCGGTTTCCGGCTCCACGGCAATCGTCCGGCAGACTTCCGCGACGCCCGGCGTGTATGCGAGCGCGAGATCTTCGGGGGTCTCGAGCGGGGATTTGATTGCTGTTTCGATTTTTCCGCGACTGTCGAGGTGGTACTGTATTGCCGGATGGTCAGTATTCATAAAGATCTTCCATTGATTAACTGTCTGCACAGTATACTATACGCTCCCGCTTCCCTCTAGTTTTCAGTGGTCTCTGCGAAACAAAAACCGCCTTGTCGGCGGTTTTTGTGTTCTTGGGGTGTCGTGCGGGATGCTCCCTCGCCTCTTGTCGCGTCGTCACGCGACTCGGGCTGGGCACCGCCTCACTGTTTTTCCTGTTGGAAAAATAAGCTCCGGCGTTCGAATCTCGACACGAGTGAAACCGTTCACTCGTTCACGACCACCTTCGAAACAAAAAACCGCCTTGTCGGCGGTTTTTGTGTTCTCGGGGTGGGTCGTGCGGGATTCGAACCTGCGACCGTTGGCTTAAAAGTCCGCCAGTTGGCGGATCTACCAGGCTGAGCTAACGACTTTGTAAGATGATTCTTTCTCGGGGTGGGTCGTGCGGGATTCGAACCTGCGACCGTTGGCTTAAAAGGCCACTGCTCTACCAGCTGAGCTAACGACCCGAGATTTTTTGAAACTACCCTCCTTTGCGACCGTTGGCTTACACGTCCGCCAGCCGGCGGATCTACCAGCTGAGCTAACGACCTGAGAGTATCTCTGTGATAAACTTTCTTCCTTGGCAACTTTTCAATTCCTTTTCTCTCCGTACAGCTTCTTGTCTACTAGCGTACTCCTCTTTGTATTTCAATGTCCAGTGTCCTCCGATTTTCTTTGTGTAGGACGTATTCTTGCCTGGTAAATCTCCATTGTGTCGTTTGAGTCTTTTTTCTAAATTCGAAGTATATCCGATATACTTTTTACCGGCCTCGTTTTGTATTACGTATATGGAGTATCCTGTAAGCGGGTCCATGTCCGTACCGTTGACTTACAAGTCCGCCAATTTTTGCCCAGGTGGGCTAATAAACCAAAATCATATCGGAAACAAAGGAAGTATAGCCGGTTTGGGGCCGTGAGTCAATCGGCCGTTCCGTTTTCATGGCGCTTCTGGTATACTGGACTCTGAAGAGTGGTTGAAACAGTACGGATTATGAAAAAAGCGATTCTTGTTCTCGTCCCGTTTTTTGCGTTGGCGCTTTCAGGATGTTCAATCGGTCAGCAACAGAGTCCGGTTACGCAGAACATTCCGGCCATTCCAGGCGGGCTTTTGTCACAAAACGAGAAGGGAAGTGTCTGGAAAAGTGAAGACGGCGGTCAGACGTTCAAGGTCAAATCGACGGTCGATCAGAATCGGTCCATCGACAAGGCCGAAATCCTTTCTATCACGTTTCATCCGACGACGCCGAAAACGGTCATTCTCGGGACCATATCGGATGGCATCTTCAAGACCGACAATGGGGGAGACTCCTGGAACCCGATTCCCTTCCCGCCACAGCGTATCTACAGCTTCATCCTTGATCGGAAGAATCCCGACAACCGGATGTTCGTTTCGGGTGTGGTGAATACCCGTGGCAAGATATTCCGTACGGATGATGCCGGTGCGAACTGGCGCGAGGTGTATACCGAACCGGGGAGCAATACGTTCGTATCGTCGCTTGCACAGGATCCGTGGAACACGAATGTCATCTATGCGGGCACGAGCGCCGGTGTGATCCTGAAATCGTCCGATGCGGGTGAGACCTGGAAAAATATCGGCGGGAAGTCCGAATATGGCATCGTTTCCGATATCGTCTTCGATGCGACGAAGCATGATTCCGTCTCCTTCCTTTCGTATCAGGACAAGATGTATCATTCCACCGACGGTGGCAATACCTGGATCGATTGGTCGACGGTGAAACAACAGGCTACGAAGTCTGGCGTCACGCCGGTGAATCCGGTACAGATACTCACTTTGGTCGCCGATCCGTCGAGATCCGGCGTGGTGTATGCCGGTACGGTCTCATCGGGCATTTATCGAAGTCAGAACGACGGCAAGAATTGGACGAAACTCAATATCATCGAGAGCGCCACGAAATTTCCCATCCGGTCGATCGCCGTCGATCCGAAGAATCCCGACCATCTCGTCTTCGTCGCCGGGAAGAGCTTCTATCGGTCACAAGACGGCGGTGCGACCTGGTCGGTTACGGCGCTCAACTCCGACCGTTCCGCATCGGTCGTCGCCTATGACCCGTTTGATTCGCAATTCCTTTTTGTCGGTCTTCGTACTCTGAAGTAGGGTACCGGTTCATACGTCATACATCATATATCCAAACACTATGGGAGCAACAAAAGATATCATTTCGGGAAATGGGGAGCGGTTCCGGGGTGCGCTCGGACATTTTCAGATCGAGGCGGCGAAGCTTCGAACCGGTCGTGCTCATCCCTCGCTCGTCGAGGATATCCAAGTCGATTACTACGGGTCCAAAACGCCGATCAAACAGATCGCGAGCGTGACCGTTCCGGAGCCGAGAACACTCGTCATCGCACCGTGGGATCAGTCGAGTCTGCAGGCGGTCGCAGAGGCTATCCGTTCTTCGGACCTCGGTCTCAACCCGGCTGATGATGGACACGTCATCCGGCTTTCCCTGCCACAGCTGACCGAGGACCGTCGTCGCGAACTCGTGAAGGCGCTCAATACGCGGGCCGAAGACGCGCGCGTGGCGATACGGAACATCCGCGAGGAGATCTGGAAGGAGATACAGTCGCTCGAGAAGGAAGGTCTGATCGGAGAGGATGAGAAATTTTCGGGCAAGGACGATCTGCAAAAGGAGGTGGATCGGTGGAATGCCGAGCTTGAGACGGTGCGGAAACGAAAAGAAGAGGATATCCTTACGGTATAAATCCGATCACGAAACGACATGACATTCACGACATTCCTCATTTTTTTCCTGTTGCTCGGAGCACTTATCCTCGCACATGAGTTCGGACACTTTATCGTGGCGATACGAAGCGGTATCAAGGCCGAAGAGTTCGGGTTTGGATTCCCACCGCGATTGTTCGGAATCGTACGCGACGATCGGACCGGCAAACACCGGATCGTTTTCGGCGATGCCGACGTGACATCGCGCCATACGATCTATTCCATCAACTGGATTCCCTTCGGAGGATTCGTCCGGATGAAGGGCGAGGATTCGATCGCCTTACTCGAGCCGGATAGCTTCGCATCGAAGTCGGCTGGCACTCGCATCGCTGTTCTTTCTGCCGGTGTGATTATGAATTTTCTCCTCGCCTGGGTGATCATCTCGTCGCTCTCGGTCGCTGGATTCACTCAGCCGATATCGAGTGAGAACCGTGCGATCGCAACCGACGTTTCCGTGCAGATATTCGCCGTCGCCAAGGGATCTCCCGCCGAGTCGATGGGACTCCGGGCGGGGGACCGGTTGCTTTTCATCGAAACGATCCCGGTCACCGGACTCGATCAGGCAAAACAGACGATCGATGCCCGGCTCGGACAAGAAACCGCGATTTCCGTCCTGCGCGGAACGGAAACGATTTCCCTAAACGGGACGCCACGCATGAACGCTCCCGTGGGTGAAGGCGCGCTCGGTATCTCGTTCGCGGAAACCGGGACGATCCGATACCCGTGGTACGAGGCGCCGATTCGTGGGGCCGTGGGGACATGGAACGTGGCGGTATCCATTTGTACCGCTCTTGCCGACATGGTGAAAGGGCTCTTTCTCGGTCAGGGAGGATCAATCGACGTGACCGGTCCCATCGGTATCGTCTATGCGACGAAACAGATGAGCGATCTCGGCGTGACGTATCTGCTGCAGTTTGCCGCGATCCTCTCGATTAATCTCGCCATCTTCAATATCTTGCCGTTGCCGGCGCTCGATGGTGGGCGGATTTTTTTCGTGATCATCGAGAGGATAAAGGGGACACCGGTCCGGGAAATCATCGAACAGCGGGTGCATCAGGTCGGATTTTTCCTCCTCCTCCTCTTGATGGCGGTCGTCACCATGCGAGACTTCTCACAATTTCATATTCTCGAGAAGATCAGCACGCTGTTCTCTTGAGGCATTCAGAAGTAACGTACTATTATTGTGACCGAAAGAGCTCAGCTCCCTATAGGGAGCTGAACTTTTGAACGCAATGATCAATTAACGTGGTATTGCTCAGCTTGGATAGTCGCAGAAATCCTCGAGTAGAGGATTTTTTGCTTTATATAAAGGAATATATTGCTTTGAAAGAGCGGATTTCTTTTAGAGGGACATTGTCCATTGACAAAAAATGATTTTTACATTATGATAGCCAGTCGAACCGTATACGGGAGAGTGTGCCCTAGGGACACTTCCCGAGATCGACGGTAAATCATATTGTTGAAATGCTATGGATAGCAGACTCATATTTTTCCTCCAGAAGCACTACAAGAATTCCATCATGGTCGGACTCCTGTTCGCCGCGTTCGGATTCTTCTTCATTATCTTGTTTGATCGGGGATCGGTGGCGAGGGCTGATTTTATCCTCGTGCAGCCGAATGTCTCGAATCAGGATTTTTATACTTCGTTCAAATCAGCGGAGTACCTGAGTAAGGTGCTCGGGCAAGCCGTGACGAGCGAACGATTCATGCAGGCCGCGATTGATACCGGAAAGATGGATGAGAGCATACTGCCGTCGGCGTCGAATATGTCCGATCGGCTGACGGCATGGAGCCGGATGGTTTCCGTGAATCGGAATGACAGCCTCGGGATGATCTCGCTTCAGGTGAAAGGAAAGACGGATCGCGAGGCATACAAGACCATGCAGGCCGCGACGCAGGTGTTCACGGAACAAAACGCGATGTTTCGTGGCGGTGACGAGAAGAGCATCGAAGTACGGCTCCTGTCTGGTCCGATCGTGAAACCGACGCCCGAACCGCAGACTCTTGTGCTCTTTGTTCTTGGAACCTTCGTATTCGGATTCCTGGTCGCTTCCGTCGCATTTTACCTTCGTGAACGTCGTGATAACGGCGCGGTCATATCGATGGGCACGTCGTTCATTTCCCGGTGATAGGCATTCTCAACTCCGGAGGAAGCGGTCTTCTTCCGGAACGAGAGAGTCGATCCATGCGCATTCGCGCATACGGTTTGAAAGGCTCTAACGTATTTTTACAATCAACCAAAGAATACTAAGGGCAGGGGGCCCGAAACGATGCAAAGAACGAAGAGAATTATAGTGATCATGTGGTGCTGGTGCCTGCTCCTTACCCTTACGTGCGCGGATAACGCGTTCGCAGGCGGCAGTGAGGTCTTGCATGACTTCCGACAGTTCGGTTTACCGACACCGTTGGAACGGAAGGTGGAGTTTAGACCACTTGCATCCGCCGGTATTTTGTTTTCAGACAATATCAAGTCGGGGAATTTTACCGGTTTCACATGGAATTATCCGATGACGGAATCATCATGTTCTGAATTCGGTGGCCTCAAGGGTCTCAAGATTTCCTATCAGGCGCATGTGGTCGGGGAAGACGGCTCCGAGTATGTCTCGTGGGCACTCTTTGCTGGAATCCATGGAAAGAATAATCCAGCGCCTCGATATGGTGGTGTCGTTGAGGGAATTCTTGGTCAGAAAACAGGTCTGAAAGGCGTGACTCTTTCTACGAAACTCAACAGGGCTTACACCCTTTTTGGGAAGGAGATTTCGGAATTCGAACCTGATAAATGGAAAGAAGGCGAATATCGCCGTTCATTCGTATTGAAATATGGCACACCTTTGTCGGAGACGAACATTTCCGAAATTGTGAAGAAAGAAATCATGGGGTGGTATGTCTATAAGACGAAGATCGGCTTGATCGTGAGTCCATGGCCAAAAGAGTTGATGGAGAAAGTGGAAATACTCGCCAATATCAATCCGCGCTATACGTTTATTGATACGCTTGCCGATGTTGGAAACTTCCGGGCAGACATAAGTCCGATTCAAACCGCGAGCAGCGCAATATTAGACGTGGTACACACAATCGGTGCGAAGTCGCAAGGTTTCGACGATGAGTCGTACCAGTCGAGGATGGAACAGGGGTACAATATCTTGGTCTGGAACAGACTGTGGCAGGATTATTTCAAAATGTATTGGTCTGAAAAAAGTAACTAAAAGGAGGATACAGTGAAGAAACGAAATCGTTTCGCGATTGCGTTTCTGCTGACCCTGTGCACCCTTTTCGGGTGGCAGGGAGCGGAAGCGGCTGGTGTCGCGGCGGATTCGATTTCCACAACGATCGTCAGTCATCCGAAAGCGAAGTCTTCCGGAATTAAGCACTGGCGGCATGTAGGTGGGAACCGGTTCTGCGGGAATGATAAGCGTGCGTGGAGGCAACACGGTCTGAATAAGTCCGAGATCGCCGAAATGAAACTGCTTGTCAGGGAAAAGAAATTCGAATGGGTCGTATTCGCAAACGAACAGAAATTTCTCAGCGTCTCATTCGGACAGAATGGACTCTGGAAGTCTACCGTCGCTGATTGGGGATCGGGAAAATCCTACGCTGCAAGGCTCTATCACCTTTCCAGTGGAAAGGCCATTGCGCGAGTCGCATGGTGCAGAAACTGGGCAGTCCCAGTGATTGCGCCAGTGAAACGTCATATGGCAGGGCTGGAAGCGATTATCAAATCGGTTCCGCTACCGGAGGAAACTCCGAAAATACCGGAAGTTATTTCAGAAGCTACTTCGGAAGATGCTGTATGCAAAGCGCCGAATCTCGATGACGAGTTGAGCGTAGTCGCTTACGTGTATGGTAATAAGAATGTCCATGGAAGCGGTGGTGCTGTTCACGGCGTGCTGATTAAGAATCTCAATGACGGATATCAGGTAGGCCTCGGTTTTCGTACCGATGGAACCGGTGGGAAACTCAATAGTGACCAATACTATTGGAAAAAGCACTGGGCGAAACCTGGACCGGAAGTCAAGCTTGCGAGGTACTGGGAGAATAAGAGCGTGATGTCATATACGAGCCTTATTCCCGGTCGTCTGTATGAGGAAGGGTCAGCTGATGGTTGGTATAATCTCCATCAGAGAGACAATTTTTCATTGAACGAATTTCTCGAAGCGAATATCCGTCTGAATCCGACCACGAAAGTCGGTGGGATCGTTGAGATTACGAAATCTTTCGGATCTCATCTGATCGATCCGAGCAGCCAGTATGCCGAGATCAAGGATCTCAGCTCGCTATACGCCGGTGGATATATCGAGAAAAAGGTGACATCGAGAGTAGCAGGTCGTTTGCAGATTGGAATCGTTCGTGCTGATAAATTGACGAGTACCAAGCTTGAAGCGACGGTACAGATCGATGACGGTAAAGCATATTTTGGTCCCGGCATTATGGCGCCATGGAACGGTTCGATGAGAACCTTTGCATTTGTAGCCGGATTGCAGTTTAAAAACGTCGTCAAAAGTCTGTGGAGAAGAATCAATGGACAAGTCGAGTACATCGGACCGGTATCCGGTTTTGATGCAAATAATCAGTCGGGTGATTTGAAACCTGGTGATTATTAAATACTCGATACTCAATGAATTACGGAGGGAGTAGGGCGCGCTTCGCACACGCGATGACACAGCCCACGCTTCACGGACGAGAAAATAACGGAGAATGCTTATAATGAGCATCCTCCGTTTTTATTTTCAAAAAAATTAAGTATCAAATCCGTCCCTTATATAAAGGAATATCTGTCTATTGACAAAAACAATAATTTCCTCTATGATGGTAGGTCGGAATCGTATCACGAATGTGAGGTGACTCCGGTCGGTATTTTAACAAAGAGGATTTAATAACAAAAAAAAGAGGGAGGATAGTACAATGAGAAGATTCATCAAGTATGCAGTATTCGTGGCGCTATTTTTAATTATGCGGTCCACAGCAGCTATGGCCGAACCGGATTTCGGTGGTAATGGCGGAGGTTCGGCAGTGATCGGAGCCTGGTCTGGTCCAACTCAGCTGGAGATTGTACAGGTCAGTCCCGGGGTTGCGAAGCTTGTTTTCACGTCCGCCTCAGTCGTCAGACTGAACGAGGCCGATACGAGCGGTGCCAACCTCGTTGAGAAGGACTGGACGAACAAAGGTCAGTCCACCGTCTATCATGGTGACAACCCAAAATTTGCCGGTGCCATATTCGCACTCACAACGGCGGGGCCTGGATGGGCTGGACCGAACAGTGAAGCGAAAATTGGCGATCGCTTCAATCTTAATAAGATGTACACTGCCCCTTTGAACAGCGGTGGAAGGGTTGAAGTTTTGGTCACCGTGAAAGAGCAGAGCTATAAGAAGGCTGGCGGTACTACATTCGGAGTTATCCCGGTTGCCGTAAATGAGAAAGGAGAGTTCCTGGGATGGATCAGCCATCCGGAAGGTGATTCACAGTGGATTACCAACGCCGTCTCAGGTAGAGATGACTTACAAACCGTTATTCATGTAGATGAGTCCGGAACATTTTCCAAGGCTACTCAAGCTGACCTGAAACAGGCTGTGAAGGATAGAAAGTACATTGAAGCATTGACGGATTGAATAAAAAGAAGGCCACATGTTAATCATGTGAGCCTTCTTTCTTTTTGTCCGGATATTTTATATCACGAGAGCCGTCGTTTTGATGATGTCTTGAACGCGCCGAGGGCGCCGCCCGCAGCGGCGAAGAAGATGATCCACAACGGCGTATTGCGGAACACGTTGTCGGAGAGGGCTGAGAATTCGATCGCGATGAGAAGCACGATGAGGACACCGAAGATGGTTTTCACGTCTTTCCCCGGAGTGTTTCGATAGGACCGCACAAGCGGAAAGAAAAGCAATCCGAGGTAGGCGATAAACGAGGCGAGTCCGATATACCCTCCTTCGATGAAGAACTTCACGAAATCATTGTGGGCGTCGTTCGAGCCGAGCACGATGCCACGAAGCTCTTCCGAGGCCGAAGGGAATGTTTCGAGTCCGTAGCCGTACCACTCCCGACCGTCGATGAACGTCTTGCGAATATTGTCGCTCCACAAGGTGAGTCGCCAGGCGATGGAGCTGTCGGGATTCAGATCGAATGACTGTATCGCACGTTCCCGCAGCGTACCGGAAAGAGCGAGAATGAATATCGGTATGAGGATCATCGGGAGGATGAGTTTCCGGTTCCGGAAGACCGCGATGATGAGAAAGAAGATGGCTGTCGCTATCCACGCGACCCGCGAAAGCGTAAGGAGAATCGCGAAACCTGAAACCCACAGGAAGACGATAGTCAGGGCCCGGGACCACTTCGTTTCCGCGAATTCGGTACGATAGAGGATGGCAAGCGCGAATATGGCGAAAAGAGCGAGGCTGAAGACATTCGGATGCGCGAACGTGCCGAAGATCCGCGGAATAGGGGAGCTCTCGTCCTGGAAACCTATATGAGCCGCATACTGATAGAGGCCGACTCCGAGCGGGATGATGAACGCGATGAACAGCGATTCGAGAAGTCGTTTGAAATCGGTCCGATCCGAGATGGTGACGTAGGCGAGGAAGGCGAATGTGAAGAGATCGAATATCCGCAAGAGGTCACGGAGTGTGGAAGAGGATTCGATCGAGAACGTAAGTGATACGGTTCCCCAGAATAATATGAGGAGAAACGCTGGGAGGAGTTGGAATTTTCTGAGTTCCTTCCCTTTCCGTATTAATGTGATAATGCCGACGGCGGCGATGGCGATACCGAAGAGTTCGGAGAACGTGAATGATCGTTCGAGGATGGAGACCGTGAAATATTGGGATGAGTAGTCGAGCGACATCCGGACAAATATGAGCGCGAAGAGGAATATCTGCGGTTTGGAGAGAAAGAGAAACAACGCGAAGGCACCAAGAATCAGGAAAAACGGCGTGAATATCGAAAATCCATACGAGGTCGATACGAAGAGAAAAAGAAGGAATGCAATCAATGAAAAAACAATGAGTTTTCGTTCATTTTTTAAAATGGAGGATTTCTTTTGTCGTGTGACTGTTTTGCGAGTTGACATAGATTAATTTTAATAGGATAATAAAACAAAAGAACTGTTTTGTCAAATCCATTTCCATTCAATTCTCAGTGGACACTGGCATACTATGAAGATTCTTCTCATCAATAAATATCATTTTCTGAAAGGGGGCGCGGAGCGGGCCTATTTCGATACGGCGAAAGTCCTGTCGGATCGCGGGCACGAGGTCGCATTCTTCTCGATGCGTCATCCGGACAATGAGCCGACCGCATGGGACCGGTATTTCGTGTCGGAATCGGAATACGGGAGCGGACATTCATTCCTTGAAAAGATCCGTCTCGCGATGGGTATTATCTGGAATCGGGAAGCCGCACGGAATCTTGAACGCCTCATCGATGCATTCCATCCGGATGTCGCACACCTGCACAATATCTATCATCAGCTATCTCCTTCCGTTATCGACACGCTTCGGAAAAAGAAGGTCCCGATCGTGATGACCCTTCACGATTACAAACTCATTTCACCGAATTATAATCTCTTTGTGCGCGGGAAGATATGGAATCATTCGTCCGGTTTCCGGTGCGTGTTGGACCGATGCGTGAAAGGCTCGTATGCGAAGAGTCTTGTCTGTGCGCTGGAACGGTGGATTCATTCCGCGATCGGGATCTATGGGTACGTCGATGCGTTCATCGCGCCGAGCCGGTTCCTCATCCGGAAGTTTTCCGAGTTCGGCTTTCGATACCCGATCGGATATGTCCCGCAACCGCTTGTACCATTCCCGGACCCTGTTAACAGTTCGGATGCCTCTCGGAAAGACCTGTTGTATTTCGGACGACTGTCTCCGGAAAAGGGAATCGAGACCCTGATTGAGGCTGCCGACTTGCTGGGATCCGAATCCGATATTCGCATCGTCGGGTCTGGCGAAGCTGTTTACGAGGCGACTTTGCGACGCACGGCGGAAGAGAGAGATACGGGTTCCGGTAGAGTCTTGTTTCTTGGTGCGAAATACGGAGCCGAACTCGAGCGTGAGATAGCGGAAGCCAGGGCGATTATCATTCCGTCGGTCTGGTACGAGAATATGCCATACGTCCTATCGGAATCGCTCGCTCGTGGTAAAATCGTCGTCGCATCCGACATCGGCGGTATGACGGAACGGATCGAAGACGGCGTGAGCGGGTTTTTGTTCGAGCCGGGAAATGTCTCAGCACTTGTGAATCGGATCCGGGACCTTGATTCGACGGACCTTCGCGAGATGAGAAGGCATGCCCGGGAAAGTGTCGTGGAACTGAAATCCGAATCGTATGCGGAAGTGTTGGAACGTATCTATGCCGATGTCATCGGAAAGAAAACAGAAAGAAAACGGATATTGGCAAAGACGTGGAAATAGCTTAGAATAGGGAGGAAATCTTATCCTCTAAATTTTCCTGTATGTGCGGACCGCTTTGCCCGATCGGGCTCATCGGAGGGATGGCGCTTGCCAGATGGATCGGCGTGAGTGACCTCGTGCTCGGTTTGTGGATCGGTGCGTTGATTGTCTCCGTGACGGTCGTCACCGTGAAATGGTTGGCAAAGTACGGCAAGGATTTCAAGGGAAGCTTCCCGACGATTTTCCTTGTGACGATCGTCATCACGGCTCTTTCCGTCCGCAAACAGCTTGTGTGGATCGGGCCCGGGCTCGTGTTCGGATTGCCACCAGTGCTCGCTGGAATCGTGTCCGGAGCGGCGCTTATCTTTGCGATCGATGCGGTGAACAAATATGTCATCGCCAAGCACGAGGGGAAGGTATACTTCCCGTATCAGAAACTGGTTGTCCCCATCGTGGGAATTCTCGTAGCGAGCCTGATCGTTCATTTTTACTTTTCCTGATTCATACCCACCTGATACGCACACTCTATGACTGATACAAAGCTCGAATCCGTCGAAGGATTCATGGACAAGGTGAAACGGTTCAAGGAAGAAGGGAACGCGCTTGACCTCTCGTCGAAAGAGGACCTTGGCATCGGCATCATGAACCTTATTTCTTTGGAGGAACATTTCCAGTTCAGTTTCGAGAAGACGCGGGATGACAAATTCCTGGAGCTCCTCAAGAGCGTCCGCGACATCCGTAAGGACCTGCTTGCCAAAGTCGTCACGGACCAGAAGGGCGAGGTCTGGTGCATCTCCAAGCACCTCCTGGCGGCGAGTATGAGACTCTCCGAAGTGGGGACCAAGGCACTCGGGCAGGGGAAGGATACCGAGGCCAAGGAATACTTCGACAAGGCCTATTCGCTGTGGAACCTTTTTTGGGGGATGAATCTTGAACTCCTCGATATCAAGGACACGGCTTCGACTGCTTCGTCGGACGTCGAAGTCATGCTTCCGCTCCAACAGGAGACCAAGACTCTTTCTCCCGATCCGACGAAACCGGCCGAACAACATTCCAAACTGTTCGGCAAACTCGGTTCCGTCATCGAGGACATCATGAACTGTTGCCGGGAGTAAGTATAAGACGTTGCTGAAAAACCGATCTTCCATACGGACGCTCGGTTTTTTTGATTATCACCCTCCCGCTCATCTTTTTCAGAAAGTGTCCCATAATACGCGGTCGCGTATTATGGGACATGTTTCGATGGAGAGAGATTTTTTAAAGACGAGATCGTTCC
Organism: Candidatus Moraniibacteriota bacterium; assembly: GCA_903893925.1. Classification (GTDB taxonomy): domain Bacteria; phylum Patescibacteriota; class Minisyncoccia; order Moranbacterales; family UBA1568; genus JAAXTX01. Next base: position 8,747 of record CAITOC010000031.1, on the reverse strand, counting down.
ATATTCCAGATGAACTGAATCTATTCCTCTTTTATTCCGCTAAGATTCCCGCTCTCCGATCGAGTCGGAGACAGGCTTCGCGGGAAGGACAGCGTGGTAATCATCCCATTGATGAAGTTGATTCGGTTATTCCTAGAACGTTTTTTTGATGAGTGACGAATAATCGAAAGCTTGACCTTCGAAAAAGGTTGAGCCTTCGTAAGAGAAAAGCGATGCCGGAGGCTGAGCCTCATACATTCGATGGTATCTTTGTATATCCCGTATTATCTGATGGCGATGCGGGCGTCGAGGATGCGGGTGAGTGACTTGTCGCCGTGGGTCGAGAGCGGATTGATATCGAGCTCGGTGATTTCCGGGAAATCCTCGACGAGCCGGGAAAGGCGTTCCAGGCATTCCATCACGGGACCCATATCGATGCCGTCCTCGCCACGGGCTCCCCGAAGGATCGGGTAACTGCGAAGCTCCGAAAGCATCTCTTCGGCGTCTTCGGGGACGAGCGGAGCGAAACGAAACGCAACGTCGTGGAGTATCTCGGTATAGATGCCACCCATGCCGATAAGGAGCAAGGATCCGAGTCCGGGCTCATGTTTCACTCCGAGGATAAGCTCGCGTCCATCGGGAACGCCCATCTCCATCACCGTGACGCCGTCGATTTTGGCATCCGGTTTCTTCGTGCGGACACGGTCGAGGAGTTCGGTGAATCGTTCCCGGACTTCTTCCGGACGGACGTCGAGCATGACGCCTCCCGCGTCGGTCTTGTGGACGATATCTTGTGAGGCGATTTTGAGTGCGACACGACCGCCGATCTTTTCCGCCTCGCTTGCGGCATCTTCGGCATTTGCCGCGAATCTGCTTTTTAGAATCGGAAACCCGTATGCTTCGAGCGTCTCGCGCGTTTCTTGTTCCGTGAATTGGGTGCGTCCTTCGGCTGTCACGGTCGAGACGATAGCCGAGACCCGTGTGCGGTCGATATCGTGGAAGTCCCGCTTCGGTGTGAATCGTTTCGTTTTCCAGTTGGAAATCCGTGCCAGCAGGCCGAGTGCTTCTACTGCCTCTTCGGGATAGGTGAAGACGGAGACGCCGGCTTCGCGCAGGATCGTCGTGCCGTGTTCGAGAGCGTGCCCGCCGGCAAAGACGGCGAGTACCGGTTTCCCGCAGTCTCGTTTCGTTTGAGCGATGGCACGTGCCGTCTCGTCCGCTTCGGTCATTGATTGCGGGGTCAGTATGACGATGACCGCGTCCGTATCGGGATCATTGACGGCGGCATCGATCGCGATGCGGTAGCGGTCACTCCTCGCATCGCCTAAGAGATCGATCGGATTGCCGACGCTCGCTGCAACAGGTAAGAGGGGTTTGAGTATGTCGGTAGTTTTTTTTGAGAGTGGGAGGATGGAAAGACCTGCTTTGGTCGCCGCATCGGCCGCGATTACGCCGAGACCGCCCGCATTCGTGACGATGGCGACTCGTGGACCGTTCGGGACCGGGTTTGCGGAAAGTACGGAGAGAGTATCGAGAAATTCCCGAATCGAATCGGCACGCAGGATACGCGCTTGGCGGAAGAGCGCATCGTAGGCGGCGTCGGTGCCGGCAAGTGATCCGGTATGGGATCCTGACGCGCGCATGCCGGATTCCGTCCGTCCGGATTTGAGTGCGACGATTGGTTTGGTCTGCGGATGAGCCAGGATGTTCCGTCCGAGGGCGATGAGTGCCGGCGCATCGGACAATCCTTCGGCATAGAAGGCGATGACTCGGGTTTCAGGGTCGAGGGCAAGGTATGCGAGGAAATCTTTTTCATCGAGTGTCGTTTTGTTGCCGGTACTGACGAATTTCGAGAACCCGAGCTTGCCCTCGGAAAGGTCGAGGACTGCGGTCATGAGTGCGCCACTTTGGGAAAGAAATCCGACCGGACCGCGACGGGGAAGGCGCGGTGCGAATGATGCGTTGAGATGGAGCTTGGAATTGAGGAATCCGAGGCAGTTCGGACCGAGGACGATGATGCCGGTCGAATGTGCGATCTCGGCGATCTCGGATTCGAGTTTGGCACCGGCTTCACCCGTCTCGCGGAATCCTGCGGAGATAATGATCGCTGCGGGGATGTGGAGGCCGGCTGCCTGTCGGAGTATATCAGGAACCGACGCCGCGGGAATCGCGATGATGACCAGGTCGGGGACCGATCCGATTGATGTGAGGTCCGGATAACAGCGCGTGCCGTAGAGCTCGGTCGCGTTCGGGTTGACGGGGAAGACTTCGCCGATGAATCCTCCATGGAGCAGATTCTTGGCGATGTCGTTGCCGACGGACCCGAGCTTCGTTGAAGCGCCGACGAGAGCTATCGAGTGTGGAGAGAACAGCGAGTCGAGAGAATCGTTTCGCATAGGTGTTTTTCATTTTCTTTTCTTCTATTGTAGCCTGAAACCTGCATATTGACAAAAAATCAGTTGTTTGTTATCATAATGCGTTAATCATTGAATTGGTATATTATGTCTTTCCGGACACTCTTTTGGTCGAAGTATGCTTTGTTTGCGGTCATACTCATGACTGTCGTCATTATTCCAGCCATTGTCTTCGGGAGTTCGAAAACGATCTATGTCGATCACGGCGCATCTTCTAATGCGCAAGATGGTACATACGATCATCCGTATCATGATATTTCCAGTGCACTTGATCATGCGGGTGACGGGGACAAAGTCATCATTCATGACGGTACGTACAAGGAACACGTCACTATCCCGAAAGGGGTGACGGTCGAAGGAAACAGTAAGGATCGCGGCAAAGTCGTCATTGACGGGGGGAGTAATAAACCGGCGGTGACGATGAAGCACGGAACGTCACTCAGTTTCGTGACGGTCAAGAACGGGAAGGATGGCATCTCCGTTGTTAAGGATGCTCTGGCGAAACTGTATGATGTGCTCGTAAAAGGAGCGGATCGCGACGGTATCCATGTCGAAAAGGCGCCACTCGAAAAGAATCATCGCCTGTATGCGGAAAAAGTGGAAGTGCGGGACAGTGGCAAGGCAGGTATCTATTCCGATGCGCGGTATACGGTACTGGTCAATTGTTCCTTCCATGACAATGGAACAGACGGTGTGGACTTTCTTGCAGGCGTGAAAGGATGGCTCGAGAACGTCACTTCCAATGGCAATGGTGGCAGTGGTTGGAAAGCCGTCGTCGACGGATCGGATATCTGGTCGCGCAACAATCAGTTCCGGAACAATGGTCGCGAGGGAGTTGAAATCGAGAGTTTCGGCGCCGCTGGATCGTTTGGCGTGAAGTCGTCGAAAACGGTGGACAATGGCCGGTGGGGCATCGCTCTCGTGGCACGCAATGCATCCGCTTCCAGTATGTGGAAGAGCATCTTCCTCGAGAAGAACTCTTCATGGGGGAACCGGTATGGGAACGTATCGTCGGTCATCCGCGCCAACTAGGAGACCATCCATAATCGGGAAACCGAGAAGGTATGAAAATCGCATTTATCGGACAAAAGGGGATTCCGGCACGGTCCGGCGGGGTCGAGACCCACGTCGAGCATCTTGCCACGCGCCTTGCCGCCCTCGGACACGAGGTGACGGTCTATTCGCGTCCGCACTATGTCGACCCGTCGGTTTCGCAGTGGCACGGGGTTCGCATCATATCGCTTCCGAGTATCCGTACCAAGCACCTCGACGCGATTTCTCATTCCCTGTTTGCGACCGTGCACGCACTCTTCGGACAATACGATGTCATTCACTATCAGTCGATCGGTCCGTCGATCCTTGCCTTCATCCCGAAACTTATCTTGCCGGGGACCGCGGTCATCTCCACTTTCCACAGCCGTGATTATTTTCACGGGAAGTGGGGGGGATTCGCGAGAACCTGTCTTCGTTTCGCCGAACGGCTGACTTGCACCGTCCCGCATCGTACGATTACCGTCTCGCACGGTATGGAAGCGTATGCAAAGAAACGCTACGGCAAAGAGCTTACCTACGTTCCGAACGGGGCGGAAGCGATTCCGGTGACATCGTCCGGGATGCTCTCGGCGTTCGGACTCAAGGAACAGCGCTATGTCTTGTCCGTATCACGGCTCGTCGCACACAAGGGGCTTCATCATCTTATCCGGGCCTTTCTCGAACTCGAGGATACCGGGAGACTCCAGAACAATTTCAAACTGGCGATCGTCGGGACTCACGCCGAGACGCCCGGGTATGAACGGCATATCCGGAAGATGGGCGAGGGACGTGACAGTGTGCTCTTCCTCGGCGAACAGAAGGGAGAATCGCTGGCGGAACTTTTTGCCGGCGCCGCGGTTTTCGTGCAACCTTCCGAAGATGAAGGACTGTCCATCGCGCTTTTGGAGGCCATGAGCTACGGACTGCCGATTGTCGCAAGTCGGATTCCTGGCAATGAGGAAGCGCTTGGCGATGCGGGAGCATATTTCGAATCCGCGAACGTCGATTCCCTCAAGGCCGAATTGGCAAAACTCCTGAACCGGTCCGATATGATGGCGGAATACGGACGGCTCGCGAAGGAACGGGTGGAAGCCTTGTACGGATGGGAAGCGATCGTCGACAAGACCGTCGAGGTATATAAGGAAACGATACGACTCCGTAATGAGAAACGATATGGCATCGGACATCAGCAACACATCGCATAGATTCGGACAGGCTTTTTCCGACAACCGCCGCCGCGCCTTCGTGGCGACGGCCCTGTTCGTGTCGCTTTTGGCGTTCATCGCGTTGTCGGAAGGGTCCCGGGGCTATCGGGCGGATCTTTCGCTCCTCGTGATACCCGGGAAACGGACGGCACCGTCGACCGTCGAAGTGATGAATGATGTCGTTTTTCTTTCAAAGACGTCGTCCTTCCGATCGGTATTTTTCAAGGATACCGAATCGCTTCCGGCATTCATGATCATGGATAGCCCCGACAATTTTTCTGACGATGCGAAACGGAAACTGTTTGACTCGATGGTGTCTGTTTCATCGTCCGGAAAGGGGAGTGTCATGACGGTAAGCGCCTTCGCGACCGATCCCGACGATGCCAAGGATATCGCACGTGCGGCCGCGCTGTCCCTGTCCCGATACGCCTCGCGGTATTATGACGTCGAGTCGACCGCTGATTTCCGTATCGTCGATGGTCCGTCAGCTTCGGCAAAGACGCCGGACACCCTCATACTGATACTCGAAAGTGTCAGCATCGGCATCGTGCTTTCTTCAATTATATTCCTCTTGTTCCCGGTCGTGCCGGGAGTGTTGTCATACCTCGATCGTCGGAGGATGTCTTTGTCGGTGATGCCGTTCAGTGCCGATATCTTCCAACCGAAACGGCCGGCTTCACCGCTTCTTTCCGATACCACCGCGTCTGAGCGCACCAGTGGAGAGTGGTCGCCGTCGGAGTCGCCTGACCCGTTCTTCAAATCGGTATCGACTGTTGAACCACCGATCTCATCGGAGAAGAAGGCTCCGGCGCCGGCCGATGTCCCGACCTTTTCCGATGCGGAGGAACGATTCTTGCAGGAATTTGCGTTTGAAACGTCTTCCGATGCGGAAGCAGGGCATGATGAAGTGAATCCAATCGATGAACCGGCCGATCCGGTCATGGATGAGGCTCCCGCTTTGCCGACGATGCCGATTCAGGAACAGTCACCGAAAGAAGGTGGCGAACGCATCGTTCCGTCGAACTCGGAATATCAACGCCGACTCAACCAATTGCTTCGCGGGGAATAGCGGAATGTATCGTAAGACACTTCTATGGATGAGATACGAAAGGGAGAAAAAAAATATCCGCGTCATTTCGGACCGATCATGACGATCGTCGCGATCCTGTTTTTGGCGATCTGGTTCCTGTATTGGGAAACAAGAAACCAGGGATTCGGACTTCTTGGTCGGATCGCGGGCATAGCGCCGATTTCAACGCAGGCGAAGAACGATGTCCGGGCGCTCGGTTCTTTGGCGGATGCCGTCTTGCACACGGGTGGGGCGGAGAAGACTTATCTTATCCTGTTCCAGAATAACCTCGAACTCCGTCCGGGTGGCGGATTTATCGGTTCATTCGGCATCCTCAAGGTGCGTGATGGACACGTGACCGAATTTACGACGCACGATACCGGTAATTTCGACGGTCGTATCCCGGACACCGTGCCGGCGCCGTATCCGATGAAAGAGACATTGCATGTGTCGTCGTGGAAGCTTCGTGACTCGAACTGGGAGCCGGATTTCGCGACCGATGCGAATCAGGCGACTACTTTTTATGCCATGGGTGGCGGACAGGAACATTTTGATGGCGTGATCGGTATCACGTCCACGGTACTCTCATCGTTCTTGGACGTGACCGGTCCGGTCGAAGTCCCGGGTTATCCGGGGACATACGGATCCGATCATGCCGTCCTCGATCTCGAACATCAGGTCGAGCAGGGATATATCGACCAGAAGATCGATTTCGGTGAGCGGAAGTCCGTCCTCGCGCTTCTCGGGGGGCAGGTCCTTGAGAAGGTCAAGGCACTTCCGCCGCAGGATCTCTTCAAACTGTTTTTCGTGGTAGTCGGCGATCTGAATCGAAAGGATATCCAGTTCTCATTTACCGATGCGCCGACCGAGAATGCAGTATTGTCCGCCGGCTGGGGCGGGGCGTTCGATGGCAAATGGTCCGACGATTTTGTTTCCGCAGTCGATGCGAACCTCGGCGCCTGGAAGACCGATTCGGTCATGAAACGTTCCATGCGCTATGAGGTCGACTTGTCCGGCGAAATTCCGAAGGCGCGACTCTCCGTTCACTATGAGAATACCGGCACCGAGAAGACCTTCATGGTGAAGGATTATCAGTCATTCCTGCGTGTCTATGTGCCGGATGGAAGTTTCTTCCACACGGTCACGGGTGGTACGACCGACCCGGTCTACGGGAACTTCATGGGCAAGAAGTATGTCGGCACACTCGTGCAGGTGAAACTCGGGCAATCCAAAGATATCGTTTTCGAGTATGATCTGCCGAAGGGGATCGAGCGTGATTTCTATGATTTGAAAATCGCCCGCCAGGCCGGCACCAGCGATGCGCCCGTCACGATCTCCATTATCAACAAGGAAGGTTCGAAGACGGAAAAAGATATCGTCCTCAACCGCGACTTCGTGCTGAGCAAGGCAGAAAACAGATAGCATTGAGCATTGAACAAATAACAATGAACGGGGAGTGGCACATTTTGCAGCGTCTTCGAGTGCGGACATATTTCACGATGAACGGAGGGAGTAGGGAATCGGGAGTAAGGAATCGGGAAAGGGGAATATTTGGTGGTGCTGTCTGCTCGATTACCGCGATATGATGTCATATCGCGGTACGGGTGTCGGAGAATGACGTGACGTAACGATATCTCGTATTCTAATTTGGAAATCTTACCATATTATATAATATGGTAAGATTCGATAGTGACGATAGGCTGGTCGGAAAAGAGACATAAACGGAGTGGAAATGGGTAAAGATGGGATGGAAAAAGGAAAGAGTACGGGATTTTGGAATGGATGAAGTGTTCTTGGTCAGTCCGGATCGTTCCCGGTGGCGCAGGAGAGATGAGACCGCTCGTCGCTCATGCGTCGGTGGGAAAAAGAGTTTCATTAATAATAAATGCAGAGGTGAAAGATGGATGAGAAAAAAATTGAAGTCGTCCTTTCAGAAGGACGTCCGATGGAGGAGATCATCAAAGCGTTCTTTGATGCGGCGGAAAAGATGAGTTGGATGACTCCAAACCCAAAAAATCAGTCGAATCTCGTATCGGAACCACGCTCGGCTGTATATCGTCTGACGAACTATTCTGTAAGAGATGAATATTTCGGGAGAGAATACGCTGATTGGGATCGTATGATGGCAAATTGCATATGTTTCGCGTACAAATCTGTCGACTGGGTCGCAGTGAAAATTGCCTTCGCCTACCAACCCTTTGGTGATTTCCATTCCACGGTGAGTGAATTTTCATTCATGGTACGTTTCGGGTCCGTGTTCGATATATTCGATTCTCCACACGAAAAGATGCTTCTGGAAAACCTGATCAATCAGACGAAAGACCGGGTCAGAGAGGAGATTTCAGCGTTCATGTATCAATTCCTAATCCTAATAGAGCCAGAGGCTTCGGAGCATGCTGTTTCTGAGCTTGAGAAAACATCGTAACATTTCAAGTTTATCGCCACGGACCGTATATACGCGGTCCGTGGCATTCATTTCAAAACACACAAAAGAAGGTGGTGAAAGATGGATGATATCATGTTTCCGTTGCTTACTTTTTCATGGGAAGGGAAGCAGCCTTTGGAAAAGGTGATCGCCTCATTTTCTGCAGCTGCTGAAACGTGCGGATGGAGAAGCGAAAAGAAAAACGCCGTAAATGAAGGAATATGGAATACAGAGGGTTGTTTCAAAGAAGAATGCTATTTTCATGCAGATTCGTTTATCTGTATGCCTCTGGCATTCGATGTGACTAGCGAAATCGACAAGCTTCTCTCATTTGAGGCCGCTTCCAAGAATATTGATAGTCCTCGTTTGGGAAAATTTGACATTAGAATCTGGCTTCAGCCATTTCACTTGCGCAAGGGATATGATTCAGTCGAGATATATCTTGCTTGGTCACGTCCTAACGAATCGTTTCGGATGATATTTCTTAGTATCTATCTCAAATCTTTTTTTAGGTGTATCCTTCCATCCAGAGGCTTTGTTAAAACAAAACTATGGAAAGAAAGATCTATCCGAGTGATATCACCCGGGAACAATTTGAAGCAATCCGACCACTCCTCGAATCG
>CAITOC010000030.1 GCA_903893925.1 Candidatus Moraniibacteriota bacterium | reverse complement strand
TTAGAACGGCGCACATTCGTCACCGCATGACCCGTCACAATCGCAATCATCATCACAATCGAATTCATCGTAGTCATCGTCGGACGTCTCGTCGTCCAAGTCGAAATACCGGAGAAACGAGGCGGGCATGGTCCTGTACTTTTCGGTCTTCACCATCTTCCAGGCTTCCGCTATCCAAGCCTCATCATATTCGATCTCGTCCGTTATCTCCCGCAACTCTTCTTTCGACATATCGAGAAATTCACCCATCCAAAAGGGTGCCCATGCTTTTTTCTTGCCTGCGTGTCCGGACAAAACCTTGTCATGAACCTTTTTTTCCACTGTCAGATTCTCCACTCTCAGACGTATTTCGTCGGCCTCGATGGCCAGATCGATGATATCCCGCTCACGACGATCTATCAGCGAGCGCAGTATCAGGTCCTCCTCTTCCTTGGCATTGCCCGGCTGATACAGGAAGAACTGACATTCTTCAAACGCCCGTTCGGCATAGGCCAACAGTTCCGGGTCTGTCCCGGTCTGGAGATACCGTTCGAGCTGTTCCAATGCTTCTTTCGTGCCGGCATGTGCCAATTCCTGAAAATCGGCAAGGGACGGGACTTTCGACACTGCAGTCTTCTTCACCGTAGCTTTCTTTACCACAGGTTTTTTCGCCACAGCTGTGCCGTTCTTCGCTTTCTTTGCCATATTCTTTTCCGATCAAGAGTTACGTCCTTCATATCCATAATCCCACCAAAAAACAAGCTTGTAAAGCCTATGCATAAAGGATATTCGGGAGTTGCTCACTCCCCTGATTTCCGAATCTTTCGCAACACGAACCCTTCATCCAAGACGATCCTCGAAATTCCATTCTGTATATAAAAAGTCCCGGGCGATGTTGTCGCACGGAACGTTACCAAACCATTGTCGGTCATTTCGACCACGCTTCTCCCCTCACTTTGGCAACCACAGGCTTCGCCTGAAGACACCGCACGGAAGAAGAAACCAATTCTGATGAGAAAAGACCGAACCAATTCTGTATCGGAACAATGGATATGAATATGATACTCGGAATAACAAGTAATACATCGCCAAACAGTTTCAGCTCAAACTTTATCATGATCAGTGACACGCATATCGTCTGAAGACCGCAGAGGATGAATATGACATGACTTATTATGGCAAATACCTCCCTCTCTGCCGGCCAGATGTTTGTCGTCTGCTCGACGTACAGCAACATTTTCGTGATTTGCTTCAGCATGAGAAGAAATAACACGAATATCGATGTACTTGCACAGATCGCTATTGTCAAAGACCATGACGCGAAGCCAACTGCGGTCAAAGCTGTGAATATGGCACGGCCCCAAAAGAGTGCGCCTATCGCCACCGACGATGCCTGAAGCAAAACGCCAGTCAACATACGGCTTTGTCGCAAAGCATTCCAAAAGTTAAAGTTCAACATCCTAACCCCCTTGTTTTCGATTTCAGTTCTCCTTTTCCAATCCCTTCCGTAGCGAAAATCCTAGCAGACCATTCCGCCGAAGTCAAGAAAATCTGAAGAACCGAAAACCGCTTCAAAATAGGAAGCGGTATCAGACCTTTCGGAAGATGTCCGGTAAATCAGGAGACTATTTTCCCCTCTTGACCGCCGCCTTGATAAAGGCGAGGAAGAGCGGATGCGGGGAAGCGAGCGACGACTGGAATTCGGGATGGAATTGCGTTCCAAGGAAGAACGGGTGTTTAGACACGGGCAGTTCGGCGATTTCCATCAAGATGCCGTCGGGTGACGTGGCCGAGAACACGAGTCCTCCTGCGCTCAGACGATCGACATATTCGGGATTCACCTCATAGCGGTGCCGGTGTCGCTCGACAACCTCGGGCGTGCCGTATGCGGCCGCAGCAATCGTCTTTTTCGCAAGCACGGCCGTGTACCCACCAAGTCGCATACTGCCTCCGTAGTCCTTCTTCTTCAGCTTTTCCTTCTGTTCAGGCATGATGTCGATCACGAGGTGTTTCGACTTCGGATCAATCTCAAGCGTGTTCGCGCCCCTAAGGCCCAGCACGTTTCTCGCATATTCGACGACGAGGAGTTGCATACCATAGCAAAGTCCGAAGTAGGGAATCTTGTGTTCGCGACAATAGCGGATCGCCGTAATCTTGCCCTCGATACCGCGCGAACCGAATCCTCCGGGGATAAGCACGCCGTCAAAGCCCGCCAATTCCTTCACCTTGGCCGGGTTCTTCTCATACGCCTCGCTCCCGAGCCAGGTGATCTCGGGATGCCGGCCGGCCGCGAACGAGGCGTGTTTGATCGCCTCGAGCACACTTATGTACACGTCGGAGAGGACGTAGTCGCCGGAACTGAAGTACTTGCCCACGACCGCGATACGGACCGGCTTTGTGGCAGCCTTGGCGCGAGTCACAAGCTTCTGCCATTCACCGATCGTTCGTGCTTTCGCCCGCAGTCCGAGCTTCTTGATGATGAGGTCGCTCAACTTGTCCTTCTCGAAATTGAGCGGGACGTCGTAGATGCTCTCGATATCCGGCGCTGAAATGACGTCTTCCTTGCGGACATTGCAAAACGTAGCCATCTTCTCTTTGCGCTTCTCGTCGAGCACGTGTTCGGCGCGTGCGATGATGAAATCGGGTTGGACGCCGGTGCCGTTGAGCGTGCGCACCGCGTGCTGGGTCGGCTTGGTCTTCATCTCGCCCACCGTCGACGGTGTCGGCACATAGCTCACGATGACGGTCAGCACGTCCTCCGGATGTTCGATCTTCATCATGCGGATCGCCTCGAGGAAGAGGATGTTCTCATATTCCCCGACGGTGCCACCGATCTCGATGATCGTGACGTCGGCCTCGGCCTTCTTGGACGCCGCCTTGATACGGGCGATGACTTCGCGCGGGATATGCGGCACCACCTGAACGCACTGCCCGCCGTATTCGAGGTTCCGCTCCCGGTCGATCACGCTCTTGTAGACGAGTCCGGTCGTCATGTAGTTGCCACGGTCGAGGTGAAGCCCCATGAACCGTTCATAGTTGCCCATGTCCTGGTCGGTCTCGTACCCGTCGGACAACACGAACACTTCCCCGTGTTCAGTCGGGTTCATCGTGCCGGCATCGACATTGATATAGGGATCGATCTTGAGCGCCGTGACCGTGAGTCCGCGCGACTGGAGAATCCTGCCGATAGACGAGACGGTGATGCCCTTGCCCACACCGCTCATCACACCACCCACCACGAAGATGAACTTCGCCCGCTTCCCGCCGTTTTTTGTTGCCATACCGTTTTTCCCGCCCCCTCCTGCAGGTGTGAGAAAAATTAGGTTTTCATAAAAAAAGAGGAGGTCATCCTCCTCTTATCCTTCCGACTCGACCGCGACCAGAAATTTTGCCTTGGCGGTGCCGAAATTCGCCTCGACGGGAAATTCCCCCGTTTCCTTGATCGGCTTCGGGAGTACGATGTTGCGCTCCGTCACCCCGACTATCCCCTTCTTCACGATCGCGTCGGCGATACCCGCGGCATCGATCGATCCGAAGAGCTTTCGGTCCTTCGTCTTCGCCTTGATGACGAGTCGCGCCCCGGCGAGCGCCTTGGCCGCCGCCTTCATTTCGGCCTCGGCAGATTCCTTGGCCGCCGTCTTCTTGGCCGCATCGGCCGCGATCCGGGCCAAAGTCGCCTCGGTCGCCGGTTCCGCCAACTTCTTCGGGAAGAGGAAGTTCATGGCATACCCGTCCGAGACGTTCTTGACCTCGCCCGCATTCCCGACTCCTTTCACCTCCTGTTTGAGCACCACTTTCATAGACGGTATGTTCCTTATTTCCCATACAGTATAGACGGGAAGTCCTTCCCTGGCAAATATGCCCTTTCTCGACAGTTCCGACCGGACCATCCTGTCCCGCCATGCCGATCAGTCTCCTTTTCCCCATCAATTTGCAGGAATATTCAGGATATGTCATCCTGTAATGCTCTCTTTAACAACGCATTTATTCTCTCCAGAAAACTCTCTCAAAGCAGTATTCCATCAACCAGACTCCAGGAGGCACCACATGAGTACAGCCGTCACCTTTCATCCCGCATCAACAAACGGGAAAAATGGGACTCACAAGAAGAAATCACCAACGCTTGAAAAGCTGAAAACCTACGCCGTCGATGAAACCGTGCTTTTGGAAAATCCACGTATCTTTTTCCAACTCATCGGGGACATCCATTTGGCTCGAGACACCTATAAATCACTGGAACGAAAATGCACCGGTCGGGACAAATCAGCGGCGCGCGCGAAAGAAGCGCTTGATCTCATTCGAAAAATCATCATAGGGTCCGGACGAAAGGATGGTGGTTACTATGAAATCCTAAGCCCGGCAACCGAAGTCGCAATGGGTCGATTGTTTTTCCACGGAGCAGACGACACTGCCGTGAGGCTTTGGAAAGGCATTCAAACGGCGTCTCCCGAACGGCAATTCATTCTCGTGACGAAGGATATCGACATGATCTTAGAAGCCCAGAAACAAGGCATTCATGTCGATGACGATCGTGACCAGAAACGTCGTCAGTTGGAGTATCTTATGGCGAACTGCGGATATCATAAGCTTACAGACGCGTATTGGGATCGCCATGAGGCACTCAGGCTGTCAAAAAGCCAGTCGAATGAACACAGGCGCACTATCCAGGGCGAGATACCTGATGAGTTCCGTATACATGACTTTCTGTACGCGCCGAACAGCGGTATCGCACCGCTCACCCGTATCGTCGGGATCGGCAAGCGTGAAATCACGGTCCAGAACTATGACGACTTTACCGACCCTGAAAGTTTCGTACTCGGTTACGGAGCACTGAACGTCGGACAAAACGTCGCGATGAATCTGTTCGCAAGTCCCGATAACGATTGCGCCATAGTCGATGGCGTTCTCGGATCCGGAAAAACGACGCTCGCGGCGCTTTTTGCACTGTACAATTACATACGCTATCGGGATCGTTTTGCCAACGGCATCATCTATTCTCGACCTATCATCGATTCGAGTTCGGGCAGCCAACAACTCGGATTTTCGAAAGGAGAGGAGAAAGAGAAATTGATTGAATGGATGGATGGAGTCATCGGGGCAATACGGTCTATTCTGTCTAACCACAGAATCGATATGTTCATCAGAGGCAGCAAAGTTCGGCTCACATGGGAACTTGTCATAGAGGAAAATATTATTCAATTCAAGGATCCGCTCAAGATGCAAGGAGCTGACTACCAGAAATCGATAATTATTTTCGATGAATTCCAGAATGCGAACGAAAAACTGACTGATGTGATGCTGAGCAGGATCGGAAACGGGAAAATATTCGTACTTGGCGACAACAGCCAGATAAGCGAAGAATCTACCGCGACCGTGGAGACGTCCGGGTTGACACGCGCCAGAAAAGCGACTCTGTATTATGCCCGAGCCGGAAGTGTCTATATGCCGGAGTGTGTCCGTGGCGGATTCGCAGCCAATTATCTGAAGTTTCTCAGGTCATAAACCCTGAATCCCCGCCCGAAGCAATGCTTCGGGCGGTTCTTATTTTATAAGCGAAAGAAAGACCCGCGCCGGTTATCCGAGCGGGCCTTTGCCATTCATTCTGCTTCGGATCAGTTCATCCGTATCTTCCGCAGGCCATCGGCGATCACTTTGGCCAGCAGATCGGAACGCTTCACCCTGCCTTCGGACAGGAACGCGTGCGGATCGGTCGGATCGCATCCGAAACGCTCCGCAAGGACATCACCGACGGTCGTCGTTTCAACCCCGCGTTTCCGTGCTTCCGAAACACAGTCTTCCGGAAACTCGAACGGTTCCGACTCGACCACGATCGGTTCCGGACAGCCCGGCACAAGCACGACAACGATAGCGATATCGAACCATTTCCCGTCCCGTGGGAATATCCCGCTCTCGATGCCGATCGCGACCGTTCCCTGGTCCCGTTCCTTGGCCTGAGTCGCCCGGGCCGATGCGCCCGCATACGTCTCGTCATATCCGACCGGCTGGGCGTTCTGCCCCGACTCCGTGACAATGCCGAACACCTCGGCGAGGAAATCTACCTCCATGCACGCCCTTCTGACCGCCTCGATCTTATGCTTGCTCGTCGACCCGAGAATGATCTTTTCCATGAAAATTGCACAAAAACTTTTCTTCCCATGCGGAGCATATCAAAATGCTCTGAGATTTGCAATTTCGATTGGGTCGACGTACACGATTGGATAAAAATATCCGGGATGGAACGTGTCCACCCCGGTTTTTGTTGTCTCTCGCCACTTTAATCCCGTCGAATCCATTCCAGAGCCTTTGCACCTATATCATGCCGATAGGCCTTTCCCTGGAAATGTATCTTATCTACTCCGGCATACACGGTATCAATCGCCTCTTGGAGGGTATCGCCGATGGCGGTGACGCACAGCGGCCTCCCTGAAGCCGTCAATAACGTCCCATCATCATAATCCGTCCGTCCATAGAAGACGACGACACCGGGAATCTTTTCCGCCTCCTCGATACCTGTAATCTCGAATCCGGAATCGTATGTCCCAGGATATCCTTCCGAGATAAGCATAACACAGACGGCAAACCCCTTCTTGAATGAGACTACATCCTTCACATCTTTGAGCCTTCCTTCCGCACATGCCCGCAATGCCACCGTCAGATTCCCTTCCATGAGTCGCATCAGTACCGGAGTCTCCGGATCGCCGAAGCGTGCATTCCAATCAGCCACGGAAAGCGAACCGTCAGGTTTAAGTATGATGTTCGGATTGAGACAGCCTTTGAACGGTGTCCCGTTCAGAGCAAGCGCCTTCAGCATCGGCAAAATGATTTCTGTTCCCACGCGGTTCATAATATCGTCCGTTACCCACGGAACAGGACAAATCACTCCCATACCGCCGGTATTCGGTCCGTTATTTCCCTCATTCACCTGTTTGTGGTCCTGTGTCGCCGGAAACATCTTGAACGATTCCTCATCGACATTTCCATCACAGAGCGCATGGACGGAAAATTCTCGTCCAGGAACATAGTCCTCAATGACTACCGTTTTCCCGGCATCACCATGGACCAAGAGCACCATGATCATGGAAAGTTTTTCAAGGGCATCATCCAGCGTCAGACAGATATAGCAACCTTTGCCAAGAGTGAGTCCGTCCGCCTTCACGACGATCGGAGCGCCATGCCGTATGATGTATGTGGCTGCAGTCTCATAGGTATCGAATACCTCGTACGGGGCCGTCGGGATGCCGTACTCGCACATCTGTTTCTTTGCGAATGACTTGGACCATTCAATCTTCGCCGCTTCACGGGTAGGGCCAAAAATACAGTCTTCCTTCCCTCTTCTGATGAATTCATCCACGACTCCAGCTTCCAATAGATCACCGGGCCCATTGATAAGGAGACTCGTCGCACCTATTTCGGCGAAAGCGGCAATCGACTTCACGTAACTCGATATCAACTGATTCGGGCCGGCTTGCATCGGAATACTCTCGATGGAAGCGAATTTCTTCCTTGGATATCGTTTCCGTAAATCCAGTTGTTCATGCTTTCGTAATCGTGTCCCACCGTTTCCGGGTACGAGTTTGATCGTACTAATCGACGGAATGTTTTTGATATACCATTCGAATGCGTCACCGCGGGTCGATGCATCGATAATGACAATATTCCTATACGTCTGATTCGCGTTCATTTCCTCTCCGTTTTTTAAATATGTTAAACAGCCAAAAATGCCTTTCGTAGGGCAACCTTAGCACATGTCGGTGGATATATCAAGTATCAAAAAACACTCGTGTCATCGAGGCAAAAAGAGGCTACATACCAAACTATGATGCGCTGGAGAGAATCTTGGCGATCTCTGGCTGGGAACTCCCGACTTATCATGATGTGGACTACGTCCTACTCAATTGGAACTCTATCATAGCAGAACTGCGGTCTTGGCAGGAGCTTGGGATGGCTATTGAGCAGGCTCAAGCGGTGTAGCTGTAGACTTTCTTCTTTCTTGCAGTATATCAAATTCCTCTTTGGTCATCGGCTTATAGATGATTTTCATAAACCGCACTAGCGCAGAACCCTTTTCTCGGGCTTCGGCATCAGTGAGCTCCTTTCCAAATCGGTTTTTATAGAGCTCCTTGAACTTCTGTATATGCTCATCGGAAATCATCATACGGATTACTTTTGCCACTGGCTTACCAAATCAAGCAATTGGTTGGGGTTGGATTGCAAGTCTATGGTGATGAGCTTTTCGGATGCTTGGTTCTCCTCCAACAACTTCCTATCCCCGTCAAAGGCATAGTCATCAAGCCAGAAAAAGTCGCTTGAAAAATCTATCCCTTCGGGTTTCCAGAGCTTCCACTTGGTAGGCTTTACCTTTTCCAGAAACTGGACTGCATCAGGAGGAAGCTTCCCTACCAGATACAGAAACGCCGTGGTTGCATCCCCATCGCAATGGGTTGTGAGCCAATAGCAATCAAAGTTGCTCGTAGCGAATTTGAGGAACTCCACTATATGCAAGGCGGGAACGCCCTGTTTTGTCAAAAGAACACCATCAATATCCAGATACAGTCTTTTCATAGGGTGCTGTTTCTTATCCAAGTAGATAAGCATATTGAAGAAGTTGAGATAGTTGTAAGCCGCTTCGTGAGCCTCTTGGTCAGTCAGCTTACGCCCTTCGTTCTTCTTCACCATCTCCTTCATCCATTCAATACTTCCTTCTGGTGGTTGGATGGGATGATACATAATCTAACCCAGATTAGCTCTATGTATTTATTTCTTCGATAAATCGGGAAGATTTACCTTTCCACAGTCGAGACCTTACATCAAACCTAAAGTCGTCCTTATTTACAGTATTCACATACCTGCCCTCAAAATTGATGTTTGAAATGAGGTGCAAGTTCTTTTTTGCTCTGGTCATACCCACATAGAAAAGCCTCCTTTGGCTCTCGATGGTATCATTTCCTTTTGCGCGGTTCGGAATAATACCTTCAACCAATCCAATCATAAAGACGTGTTCCGCACCGAGACCCTTTGACTTATGGATAGACATTATATTCACTCGTTTTTCAACATTCTCGTCTACCAAAACAAACAGGTTCTCCAGTTTTTCATCCTCACCCCCGCCTTCAGCGTTATTGAAAAAATCAGTAAGACCTTGAAAATATGGCTCTTGTAGAGCGATAGCAACGCTACCATAAGTCTTTTTACCCTCATCTGGCAATTTGTTTGCAACCACTTTGAAAAGCTCATCGAAGTCCTGCCCTGAAGCATATTGCTTCTTGATTGTTTCGTAGAATTTTTTTCTTGACGAGAGAACATTGTATCCGATGAGCATTAGGTTCAAATATCTATGCCTGCCGAAAATAGTTCTCAAGACCCAAGACTTTACAATCAGGTCAGGGTCTACTTTTGCAATAAAATAGTTCCTGTATTCAATTCCCGAACCATCCAATACATTTGTAATGGTTTCCACAAGAAAACCAACAGGGCTCAAAATCAAAACCTTATCATCTGCATTGTCTTCGAGTATTTTCTTTACTTCTTCCAAAATGTAATCCGCCGTATTGGTATTTGACGCGAATTGCCTCTGAACAAGATTTCCTACGTTACCATTTTTTTCCCACTTCTTATCAACTCGTTTAGTATTCTTTTTTATAAGTTTCGTAGCACTATCAACAACCACATCGGGGCATCTGTAACATTTGTGCTCGTGTTCAATTTTTTCGTGTGAAGCATCAGCGTAAAGAGAGATAATTTTTTCATTGTCCGCATCTTTGAAGTCGTATATACACTGGTCATCGTCTCCAAGGATATAGGTTTCACTCATTACACCAACAAGTAAATCAATGAGTTCTTGTTCGTTTTTGTTGAAGTCTTGATACTCATCAACTATCAACACGGAATATCTTGAAAGCTTTTCTTTGAGATACTCTGGATTTGATTTCGCATAGGCAACAAATCGACCAATCATTTGGTCGAAAGTTGTGGCTGATAGAAAATCACACAGCTCATTGAAACCAATTTCAGTTGATTTAGAGATTTTGTAAAGTTCATTAGCCTCCATCACCTCAAGAACGTGCCTTGATTTATCGTGGTTATACTTCACGGCAAGCTTATGAAGCGTCATACAATTCTCCAGAGGCAACCCTACTTGAGAAAGTGATTTTTTCAAGTCTTCAACAGTGGCGTTGGTAAATGAGATTACTAAAATACCATCGAGACTTCCTTTGCCCTTGATGATATTTCCTATATTTGTTGTTTTCCCAGTTCCTGGTCCAGCTAATAATATTTTCATAAATCCACACCTTTCATACTCATACTAAGATAGTAGTTTTTCTTGAAAATCCAGTGCGAAATCAGGTTCACCGCGAGGGTCGGAATTGTAGAACTTCAAACCGAGCGACTTTATCTCTTTGTAGCCGTGCTTGCTGACTTCTGCTAAGTATTCACGGTAATTACGGGTATCACCTTCCAGAGCGTCAAATACCACTTCACTATCATCGTTCAGACCTATCAAGGCTTCTTCTTTCCAAGCATCGTGTTCGAGCAAATGACCGCCCTTTGGCTCAATCAAACATTGGTAATACATCTCGCCGTTGGCGACATCGTTCACTATCAACATATAGTCAGGACTGAACCTGCGTCCGTCTTGTGGGCTAAAGAGCCAATAATCAAGCTCGTTTCGTATCAGATAAATCTCCGCACCTTGATACTTCGCTTGCAAATCGTCAATCTGGCTCGCAATATACTTCACAAAACGTTTTTCCTCGCTTGTGCCATAGTTCTCATCATAGGCATACCAATTGGCGGACTGAATATCATATTGCAGTTCTGAATTGTCGTGGTCGGACTGTGCTTTGGCACGTTCATCGTTGCTCATAAACACCTTCTTCCCAGTAACCGCGTCTTCAACTGGAAACGACATCAGATAGATATTCTTTTCCTTGCCAAAGACAACCGACAACGAAACTGGACGGAATTTCTTGCTACCCGTTACGCGGGGCATATTTATATCAATCGCCTTACGCACCTCTGGCAATATCACGCCGACCAACAATTGCAGTTTTTCTATCGGGTTGAGCTGGCTGATACCCTTGCCTTCTTCGTAGGTATAACTGATTTTGTAGAGTGGCAAGTATTTTTCAATGAGTTCATCAATCGTGCTAATACCAACGATATGCTTACTCAAATTATTGAAGCGGAAAAAATTACCCTCGGCAGAAACCAATGCCTTCCGAATTATCGGCAACGGGAAGTATTCCTCGGTAATATGTATTTCATCAACCTTATAACCAGCGATAATTTGGTTTTGTTCAAAATCTGATAGACCCCTCGCCCGTAAATTATACGAGCCAGCCTTTATGACACGCTTGAATGTCGTATCAATCTCATCGTCCTTCGTCTTGGTTCTTTGCTCTGTATGATTTACAAGGACAAACCCCTTCTTGTAGGTCTCACTTTCAAGGAACTTCTGCTTCATTGCGATAGTCTTCTTCTCAATGCCCTCACTGATAATGCCCTCCCCGAGCAAATCACGTTGAAGGTTTTCAAGGAATGTCCCCGTCTTTACGAAATGATAGACGAACGTTTCCAGCACTCGCCCTTTATCAAATGGGTCGTTGTCGAACTTCCGTTTGTATTTATCAAACTCAAGACTACGCCCAGCAAACAAGCTCGACATACCATCGTCTGCATCTTGTTTATAAAGCTTTGGTAGTTCATAGGGGCAATATCTCGCACCACGACCAATCAATTGAATATCTTGGAGAGATACCTTTTTGGCTTGGGAAATATCAAAGTGAACAATGTCATACAAACCGAGCACATCCCAACCCTCATTCAACGCATTGACTGAAAAGATGGCACGAATGGTGTTTCGCGGACTATCCAATAATGGCAATAACTCTGCCTTTTCCTTTTTCTGACTGTTATAAATCAGCGTGTTTTCGTGGGCGAAGCTCCCGCGTATCTCGGCGGTAAATGCCTTCAAGCCGTCCCAGTCCCCTTGCGATACGAGACCAGCCTTTGGAGATGCGAGCCACTCGAACATATCGCTCAAAATCTCGTGTTCACGATTTTTTCCTCCTTGGCTCAATTCTTTGAGACGGTTCAAATCATCTGGTCGGAGGGAGCCAATAACGCTATCAAAAAACTTACGGTCTTCTTCGCTTTGAGCGATTTTCACTGACTTGATAAGAACAATCGGACTGATAAACACTTCCATTTCACGCTCGGCGAGTAGCCTGCGGTATTCACTCAAGGCAACCGCATTGATTATCAGTAAGCGTTTCTGGTCTTCGGTATGCACCTCTTGGTTGAAGAGGAATTTCACGTCTTTGCTATAACCGTCTTTGTTGAACTCGAGGAAATCGTAGCGGTGAACAATCTTATCTTCGTATTTGCTGTGAATAGCCTCATTCGCCAAATCAACCGTAGCGGTAAATTCCAACAGCATATTTTCTTCCCGAGCCTTGATAGCCGACATCACAGCTGTTTCCCAGTTGAGTATTTCTTCTTGGTCTTTCTTGTTTTTGCTTCGCGTATCTACATTGAGCCGATGAGCTTCATCCGCGATTATCACGACATCGTGGTTCGCGAAGTCTTCGGCAGTCAATCCGTTTTCGCGGTCTTCTTTGAGACGATTGTAGAGCAATGAAGTGCTAAAGAACATAAAATTGATAGCGTTGCGGTTGGCATCAGCCACGCTCTCAACTGTCTTGACGTCTACGTTCCGCCCATTGATTTTGATACCCTTTGGATTGAACAGATACTTCTCAAACTTGTAATCCGTAAAGTTCTTTACGGCTTGGTCTTTGATTTGTATTTGATGCACGAGGAAGAGGAAGTTACGATAGCCCTTTTCATACAGAAATAGCACCACGGATGCCATTATAAGGGTCTTGCCCGTTCCAGTCGCCATATTGAACAAGAGATGCTTTGCCCTCGCCCTATCGTGGTCGTAAAGCCAGATAAAGTGCTTCAAAGCCCGCTCTTGATACTCTCGCAAGCGTTTCGTCGGGTGCAAGTTGTCGGTGATATAGTCAGGAATACCGTAGTCCACCGCCCACTGCTGAAAGTCAGGGTCGCTCTCTATCTGGTTGAATAGAAAGTCGCCAAGCGTTTCATTGACTTTAGTTTTTTGCCGAGCCATAGAACTTGTCCGTTAGTGTCTTTTCGTCGGCAGTTACCTTATGCCGTGTATCTCCCATATCGGCATAGTTCAGATAGAGCTGATTTTCATCCAGCATATCAACCAACTTTTGTTTTCTTTCTTCCAAATCTGCCTTGCGAAAATCCTCATCCTTTTCAAATTCTTTACGGTCGAACCAAAACTTCAAGAAGGCGTTATTTCGCATATCTACATAGACTTCTTCAAGCTCGGAAAGGCTCGTGGCTCCCGTAATAAGGTCAACGTATTCTTGGTTATATTTTTTGAGTTCCAGATATACGAATGAGCCACCACCAGTCCAATTCACAACCTTACTGACACCAGTTGCATCACCATTGACGACATTTCTCATTCTTACTTCAGATAGTTCGTTGATATAGTCCATCTGCTCGATACCGACCCAACGACGGTTCATTTTGTGAGCCACTGCTACAGTAGTGCTACTACCTAAGTGGTAGTCCATAACAATGTCGCCCTTTGATGTAGCTAATTCTATAATTCGCTTCATCAATTTTTCTGGTTTTTTCCCATTCTTCAAAGTTACGCCGCCCTCATTTGCAATTCCAGTCCATTTGATGTCAGTCCAAACGTCAGTCAATGCTTGAGCAGGTTGTAGGTCTCCATCAATTTCTTTGTAGGTATTTTTCCAAAAAACAATACCTTCTCCATTCAAAATAAAGAACCCCTCAATATCTTCATCTGGGTGTTGCATAACAACACCCTTGTTGCTCTTTGACTTCTCAATGGTCGCTATACGTTTGATTTTTGCACCTCCGCCAATAGCGGCTGTTCGGAATACAATGCTTGGATTATTTGATGCAAACTCTTCAATAGCTATATCAAGTTCGGCACCTTTTAGTTCTGGTGATGTTTCAAGAACCTTCTGTTTTATGGTTGTAAATTGCCACTTCGAGTAATGTTCCTCTTTGTTGGTAACAACAGACTTGTAGGCTTTATCGTAAGGCTTAGGGATGTATATTTTGTTTATCTCACCTAAGTTTTTTTTGTATATAAAAATGTGATTTGCAGTTGAGAATATCTTTTGCCCAGTAGCCTTGAAACCAGATGCATCATTTGTCGTGATGGCAATGTGATTGATAAAATTTTCGTGACCAAAAATTTCATCCATCAAAACATTTATATATGCCGAGTCTTCGACACCAACGTGAACAATAAAAATACCATTCTCACTTAGCAACTCATTTGCTACTTCGAGGCGGTTCCTCATAAAGGTTAGCCAAGTAGAGAGCTTGAAGTTTGAGTTATATTTGAACGCGTCTTCAGATTTGTTATCAGAGAAATAAAAAGGCGGGTCAATATAAATAAGCTTCACTTGCCCAGCAAGTCGCTCACGTAAGGTATATAGTGCCAACAAGTTGTTGCCCTTGATGAGTAGGTTTTGCTTGAGATTACCTTCAGTATCAAAAAACTCAATATCGCTATTGGCGTCCAGTGCCCTTTCGCCATCTTTATCAATGTAGCGGAAGTCAGTTAGCACTTTTGGTTCTTCCAGCGTGTCGATGTCTTTGCTATCAATTTCTATATGTAGAAAGCGTTCCTCGCGCCCGATGTCTTCCTTGCTCATCCCCGCCTCAAGCACGGCATCTTTGAATGGGAAATTCAATACTACGTCAGTATCATTTTTGATAAAACCACCTTTGCTGTTGCTATACAAGCCAATCTTGTTGCCATATTTTGTGTAGCGACCTTTCTTGAGTGAGTTTTCTGACATAGTAATTTTTTCGTAATTTGTAAACTTATTTTGATAAATCTACTTTCCCTTCCAGCAGGCGAAGTATCTCTTCTTTGGCAAATCGCCTATCGCCTCTTTTACCGAAACGGATACACTGTATCAATCCTTCACGCTCCCACGTTCGGAGCGTATTTTTTAGAGGTTGCGCAAGGCTTAGTATTTCTTTTCAATTCAAGCGTACACTAAAAATTCCGCCTCTACAAGCGAATTTTTATTTATTATGGACCTGGGGAGAATCGAACTCCCGACTTAGGTTGCGAATGCCGCTGTCTCTCGTTGTGGACCTGGGGAGAATCGAACTCCCGACTCAGCAATGCGAATGCCGCGTAATGCCACTTTACTACAGGCCCAATATACCGACAAAATTTTGTAATTTTTAAATTTTTCCGCTACATCTCCGCGAAGAGGCGTGAGCGGACCTGTTCGCGAAGACGAGCGGGCAATTTCCAAACTATCAGTCAAACTCCAATCTGTCGAATCGACACTCGCGTCCTAAGAGGGTATGTGAGACCTCCTACTCAGGTTGCGAATGCCGCGTAATGCCACTTTACTACAGGCCCAATATACCGACAAAATTTTGTAATTTTTAAATTTTTCCGCTACATCTCCGCGAAGCGGCGTGAGCGGACCCGTTCGCGAAGACGAGCGGGTAATTTCCAAACCACTGAACAACTTCAAATTTTTCGAATCGACACCCGTTACCAAGTTGAACGTAACACTTCGGAGTTCGCCCCGCGAATGCCGGGGCGAACTCCGTTTCAAGGTAAACCGTCCAATCCTTTGTATCACGGGAAACGGAGAAAATCAAGGATCAAGTCTCTCGGGCGGTCCTTATCAATAGAATCACTCAGCTTTTTTCGCGAAGATACCCTCGATCGCAGCGAGTTGTTCCGGTGTATTGACGTTCAAGCCTTCGAGCGGATCTGGAAGCGGGATGGCACAAATAGTGTGTCCCTCGTTCATCGCCATGCCGATGAGATCGGTGATATAGAATTCCTTGGAGGCATTCTCGCTTCCGAGTCGGTCGATATGTTCCCACAGCCACGCAGACTCGAAACAGTACACACTCGTATTCACCTCGCGGATGGCCCGCTCCTCCTCGGTCGCGTCCTTGTACTCCACGATACGGGCCACATTCCCTTCCTTGCCGCGGACGATGCGTCCGTAGTGAAGCATGTGCTCGTGGATGCCGGTGAAGTCCGGGACGACGACCGTCCCCAGCGTGATCGTCTCACCCTGCTCCTCATGATGTCGCAACACCGTCTGGATCGTCTGGGACGAGATGAGTGGCTGATCCCCGGAGATGACCACGATATGGGCGATGTCCGACCGGTCGCGGAACAACGGCGCTGCACACGCGACGGCGTGCCCTGTCCCAAGCTGTTCCTTCTGCCGTACGCAGGTCACCCGCAAGTCGAAGTGCTCCGCGATCTTTTCTCCCTGAAACCCGATGATGACGACCGGCTTCGTTTCCGGCAGAGCCTTCTCGGCGGCCTCGACGATGTGTTCGACGATCGGCTTCCCGGCCACGGGAATCATCGTCTTCGGAATGTCCGTCATATTCATCCTCGTTCCCTTCCCGCCCGCCATGATGATGACTTGGTTCATAGATGCTCGGATTTGCGTTTCTGATTACATTCCCGATAGAAAAAATCCATAAAAAAGGCCGGCAAGAGACTCCCGGCGCACTGAGAAGACTATATCATATCCATCCTGATATTTCCATACCTTTTGAAAATGTCTTTTCTAAGCCATGAATGACCGGTTTAAGACGACTTGCGTGTCGGTATCCGTCCAATCATGAATGTGCTTCGACAAATTGTTGCAAAAAAAACGAAATCTGTATTTCCTTTTCAGGATTCTTCCAAGATGATTCGGCCACCGAAACCTCCACGCTCTTCCTATTTCTTCGATTTTACGGCATTGATCTCTTGCTATGAGAATCCCTCACACGAGACGATCGCGTCAATGATCTCGAGTACGTCAGCCACCTCACCGATATTACGATCTCTAATCGGTTCTTCCGTCTCTTCCCGGAGTTTCTCATAAAGTTTCATCACTCCTTGTTGCCGACATGAAACGAACTCGCTTCGCATTTCGCGCCGATGATTTCCGGGATCCCGTCCGTGACGAGCTTGTCGTATATCATAAGGATACACTTATGAATGATATGCCAGTATATCACCCCAAACAGATAAAAAACGATCCGCCGCAGTCTGACGCAGTCCAGAGTTGGTACGTTTACTTTCCGCATCTTCCCCAATACTACGATATAACGTTATATGGTAGTGAAACCAAATGAGTTGAAATGGTTCGGCGGAAGAGGGCTCGCGGAAAAAGGATGAGAGGCATGAAGAGGTATATTGGTCATTCAGCTAGAGTGATCGGTCGATGAGTCGGGATGCGAGATACAAGAGCGCAAGGTTTTGCAGTATCAGAAGCGGAATGCCGACGATGAAATACCACTTCCGAGTCTTGTGCCGGAAAGCGAACATCCCCGCATAGACCCCGACGCTGCCGAACGCCGTCGCGAGAAAAAAGAGCATCCCCTCCGATATCCGTTCCGCCCCACTCACCCGCGACTTATTCTTGTCCACGAGCATCACTAAAAACGCTCCGAGATTGATGAGAATGAACAGAATAATGAGTACAGTTGGTATGTCGTTCATTGTTTCGTATTACTATCGCTATCGTCATTCTTCCAGACGGTCGGCATATCTTTGCCGCCAATGAAGAATGAACTGCCGACGATTTCATCGACTTCTTCGATGGTAAAATGCGTTCCATGCTCCGACGCGTTCTTATCCGCTATCCATCGCTCGAAGGTCCGTTTCTGTGAGACTGTGTCGAGATTATAGACGGCAGACTCAGACACTCCATTATCGATAAGTTCGAGCGCCTGCATCGCCCCGATATACATAAGACATCGTGTCAGGACGATATCGTCATCCGGCGTCGAATCCTTTACCCGATCGAAGTTTATAGGATACCCGCCATTGAGTATCTCTATCGTAAGCTGGTCATGCACAGGAACCAGCACCGTCTCGAACGGATCAGACCGCATCGGTGCCAATTTCAATAGTGAAGAAAACTCAAGATCCGCGGAAGATGCACTTGCTAGTACCTTCTTCCCGCTCGTCACACGTTCGAACGGAAGGCCCTTTAGGGCATCCGTACCGGTCGTGCCGATAATGAGGTCGCACTCATCGAGAAGGACATCTAACGAATCCCGTTTCCGGGGTGAATCAGACGATCTTGAATGATATTTTGGATCGTAGAAAAAAGGCGAAATGCCCATTTCACGAAGTGCCTTTTCGACCGCAATACCAATACTCCCCATCCCGACGATACCGACTCGTTTCGCGATCCCGAGCGATCCGATATCAGCAAGTTTCTTGACGATAGAAATTCCGATGAACTCGGCCTCCACATTCTTCTTGATTCCGGAGGATGCGACACTGACAATCGGAGGAAACATCATACTACTGTCTGTGGTCCGCGCTATTCCACGCTGTGTCTGCTCGACAGCCGTAATCGAGACGCCTTCCAGCCTATTCCAAGGGATGGATTGCCAGACATCACCGCCATCGTCGATGATAAGCAGTTTTTTGTACTGCCGTCGTTTCTGGTCATCGACGACTTTGTTCCAGAGTATGTCAAGACTTCTCGAGACCGCGAACTCGTACGGGAGATCCGCATCCATCCGAACCGGTATCACCTCGAATCCCGACAAAACAAGTTCATTGAGGACCGAGCGGACCGTAGAATATGGTTTGTCCATGACATAAATCCGGCCAAAATCAAGAAGTGAGGAAAGGTGCCTGAAAAGTGGCAGATTATTCGGAAGCAGATGCGTGTGTGCGATGATGGCACAATCTCTTGGACGCTCCTTCGTCGTATGACGTGCGACCCAATCAAGAAGCGGAAGCGAGGTGATCGGTTGCGGAACATGATCGGCCCGTGCGAGTCCGATGAGATAGTTCCTGAATATCTCCGAGGCTTCCGAAGTTTTGCGAAGCATCGAATCAGAAATGTAAATGACGACCGCATCGGACGAAGTTAAGAGAGTCCAATCTCCTATCTGTCTCCGTTTTCCCGTAAGGAGTGCATCACTCGTTTCGAACAGTCCGAGAAAATCTCCCTCGCCGAGTTTCTTCAGACCCTTTCCACCTTTGATGACCGTGATGCTCCCGCTGACGATAAAGCCGAGTGGTACGCAAGCATACTTTAAGTTCGGATGGTTTACGAGTCGATCATCGGTCACTATTCCGGCTGACACGATTTCCGTCCCTTTGCCATATTCGGCGATGAAGAACACTTCATCGCTCAAATCAGGCGAATCAAACAGCTTCCGTACCTCCCGACTGTTCGTTTTTGGAATCGTATGACATTCCTTTTTACCATCGCAAACTTGTCGCACCGATTCGCGCACTGATTTCAAACTGATATCGGTAATGAGTGTCATAAATATCTCATAAAAACTCTGATATTCTCTCACTTCTTTCCTTTCAATTTCTTCACCTTTTTCGGCAGTTTCTTTCCTTCCGATTTCAATCGTCGGTCGAGTTTTTTGAGATCCTCTTCGGGTGGGAGGAATTCGGGATGAATACCGCTTTTGGCAAGCATATCGCGCATGTTGCGGTTGTTCTTCACGTGTTCGATTGCGATGATCGGCTCTCCACGAAGTGCCACGTTCTGCTTCAAATTGTGATTCGTGATCTCATTGGCAAGATCCTTGGCCTTGATCGTCACTGCGGGAAGAAAGTCTGCGAGCGGCCGTGTACCCGGAACACCGAGTCGTGTCTTCATATCCTGCGTCGTATACCCGCCGAAGAGGGCTTTGTCACCCTGACTCCGAATACGGGCGAAACCGACATTGTCCACGCCGCGCTCGTATATGATTCCGGAAAGTTCTTTCTCCGATGTCGTCAGTTTCTCGCGTGCGTGCAGCCGTTCCCATTCCATGAGCCGCTGTTCGACGACTTCCTGCTTTCTCGTTTGGATGGCAAAGTACGTCATTGCGAACGCGATTTCGTCTTTGCGTGGATCCCCGTTTTGTGCGACCAGGTAACAGGCATACCGGGTCAGCATGAAATCTCGTATTTCCCGCTCGCTTCCAGAGCCGAGACCGACCATTTTGTTGACGTCGGCAAAATGGTCGGAAATCTTTTGTCCAGCATTGTTACAGGCTGTTTTTGCCTTTTCAAGAACTCCTTCGAAGTTGCGCCATTCATCATATCCAAGGAGCTTCTGCAATTCCCGAGCAAACCAAAATTCCACACCATCCTGTTCATGGGCGGACTCCTCGAAATTCCTGTGCAACCGAGAAATGATTTCCTTTTCCATAAGACTTCTGTATGTATCCGAAGAATCTATCGAGCATCACTCTTTCTTACATTTTTCATTTTCCCACTTCAGACGAGAAAATACCAGCGTTCCAGCTGAGTTAGCTGAGAGAAAGGCATTTAAAGGGCAATTTGAATGATACTAAAATAATAAAGACTCCCGAGAACTTCTGGGAGTCTATTCATCTATCATCTGGCAACGAGATAACGATCATACATCAGCACATTGTGTATCGTCCAAGCGAGTCGTTCCCGAATGTAACGAAAACGACGATGCCATTTTCCTGAAATTGTTCTCAGTCGGCGAAATTCCTTGACGGAGGAGTACGTCGTAAGTTTAAGGCCATCCCGTTTGACTGTTTCATAACTTTGCCATCCATTGATCGGAAAAGATCCAATATACAGAATGATTTTGTCCACAGATCTCGACAACCGTTGAAAATAGTAGATGTCGAATCCGATTGGGATAATCGGTGGAGTCTTAGTATCTATCTCAAATCTTTTTTTAGGTGTATCCTTCCATCCAGAGGCTTTGTTAAAACAAAACTATGGAAAGAAAGATCTATCCGAGTGATATCACCCGGGAACAATTTGAAGCAATCCGACCACTCCTCGAATCG
>CAITOC010000029.1 GCA_903893925.1 Candidatus Moraniibacteriota bacterium | reverse complement strand
CCCCTTTCGGGAAGGGGGAGCGAGGGGGATTTGTGACTGCGGATTGAGCATTTTTACTTTATAATAAATAAAACGTCGATTTTGTGCTTATCTTAGCACCAGAGAGGGAATCTCAGCCACCTAATCGGGAACCAGTGCCGCGATTTTGAATATGACACGCGTATGAAGTCCAAGCGAAGAAGCGCCAGCATCCTATTCGTGAACGGCAGAAATGACGTCTTACTCGTGTTGAGAGACGATATTCAGAACATTCCGTACCCGAACCGGTGGTGTATCCCGGGCGGGCATGCGGAAGAAAATGAGACGTTTGAGGAATGTATCATCCGTGAGATGCGTGAAGAGATGGAGCTGGACGTACGCGATTTCGAAACGTACTCGATCGTCGAACGCGAAGACGTGGTCGTTACCTTTTTCTGGAAAAAGGTGGATTTTCAGATAGCCGATATGTGTCTACACGAAGGGCAGGAACTGCGATGGTTTTCCGAACAGGACATCGTCGATATGGATGACGACGCGATCGCGTTTCATTTCAAGCCGCTGATTCTTTCATTCATGCGAAGCCAAGCCTGATCTTCGTCTCCTCGGACATGCGGTCCGGGGTCCATGGGGGATCGAAAGTGAGGTCGATCTTCACCTCTTCCACCTCGGGAAGTTCGAGGAGCCGGTCCTCGATATCCTTCTCGATCACGAAAAAAAGCGAGCAACCGATAGTCGTGAGCGTCATGGTCACTGTGGCGACGCCTTTCGGCGAGATTTTCACATCATAAATAAGTCCGAGATCGACGATGGACACGCCGAGTTCTGGGTCGAGTACGGCTTGGAGCTTTTCCATGGCCCGTTCTTTCTTGGTGGTTCGCTTCATAATGCAGTGATGCGTGATTGGTATTCATTTCTATACATTTTCCCTCTCCATCTCCGCCACTTCCACCTGCCCCCCTGGCTGTCTCCGCGAGTCCGCCAGCTGGCGCAGTTTTTGGAAATCTGTGGCGGTCCATGTCTTATCCCTTCATTCTGGATTGCTTCGTTCGAAGACTCACTCGCAAAGACAGAGGGGAGCAGGAAGATAAAATGGAGTAGTCATTCCTTTCGGACCTCTATAGTATAAAAATATC
This sequence comes from Candidatus Moraniibacteriota bacterium, assembly GCA_903893925.1. Classification (GTDB taxonomy): domain Bacteria; phylum Patescibacteriota; class Minisyncoccia; order Moranbacterales; family UBA1568; genus JAAXTX01. The sequence continues at coordinate 20,467 of CAITOC010000029.1, read as the reverse complement.
CTCCTTTTGGCAAAGAAAACGAAAACGGACCCCGATGAGGGATCCGTATATTTCGATAGTTCGGATGACTAGTTCACGCTGATCGCGCCGACGGGGCAGCCGGAGACCGCACTGTTGATCACCGTCGAGGCATCGAGATCGGCCGTGTCGAGGATGGTCGACTTCCCTTCGCCGTCGAGGCCGAACGTATTCGAAGCGATGGCAGTGCAGCCTCCGCATCCGATACAGAGTGTCCGATCGACCGCCACCGTCAATCCGTTCTCGAGCGTGACCGGCCCACTCGGATTCGAGGCATCTTTGAACGCCATAGCAATATTCTCAATTATTATTAGAAATAACAGTATTCTTATCTTACTTCATGACCACCTTAAAACGAAATCAGGGATAGTTCCATCTCAAAATTTAGAGCTCCTCAAGCCTTTCTGGAGAAATTACAGTCCCTTCGTGCATTTCAAGCTCTTTGATCTCAAATTCTACAAGGTTAGCTTTTGCTTCGGCAACCTTCCTGAGAAGTTCGTCATGTTTTTTTTCCAAATCTCCCGCCTCTTTTCTTGCGACGTCGAACAATTTATCGCGCTTATTTGCAGCATCGTGGAGAGTTTCCTGGCGTTCAGCATTGCCTTCTACGGTGTTCCGACTGCCGTTTGAGTAATTATGAATCTGCTTTACGCTATCATGTACTTTTTCCACGGCAGCGTCATATTTTTCCCTGGAGTATTTTTTCCCTGGAGTATTTTTTCCCAAAAAATCCCATAATTGTAAATTATTAATACTTATTATTTAATATCCAGCCAGTCAATGATAACATATAGTATATTTCTGACAATCAGGATAAATTTTTGTCATTCTTCGTAAGGGCTAGCTTCAGTGTTTCGAGTGAAAGAAGGGCGCATTTGAGCCGATTCGGGGAGAGTTCAACGCCGAGGAGGGCGAGGATATCGTCCGGAGTGAGAGTCAGGACCGTTTCGATCGGCTTGTCTTTGACCGATTCTGTGAGGAGCGAGGCGGAGGCTTGGGAGATGGCACAGCCCTGCCCGGTGAAGCGGATATCGGCGATGAGTCCGTTTTCCGTGATCACGTCCATGGACAGCGAATCGCCACAGGTAGGATTCTTGGCCTCGCCGTGATGATTGGCATGTGCAAGCTCGCCGCAATTGCGCGGATGTTTGGAATGGTCGAGGATGATGGCTTGGTAGAGGGAGGGCATAGGAATAACTTACAACTCACAACGAACAACTGATAACAGGGAACGGAAACAGGATTAACTGATGAAGTGGGAGGTCGAAAGTTGGAGGAATAGTCGAATGTCTATAAGGTCCATAAAGTCAAAAGTCAATTTTGAATTGGGGATGAAAACAAGAAATTAACAATTCAACAAAATAATAATGTGACTATTTAACCATGTATCAATTCAACAATTTAGCCATTTAACAATTCAACAATGGAACAATATCTACGACTTGAAAAGTTTTACCACATTCTTCAATCCCTCGACGAGCGTGTCGATGTCGGTCTTCGTATTATACACCGAGAAGCTGGCCCGGGCGGTGGCGGGGAGGGAAAGGACACGGTGTAGCGGCGCGGCACAGTGTTCGCCGGCACGGATGCAGATATCATGCTCACCGAGGACTTGCGCGATGTCGTGCGGGTGGATACCGTCGAGGGTAAAGGAAACGATTCCGCTTTCGCGCCGATCATTCAAGCCGAGAATATGAATCGAATCACCGAATGTTTTTTCGAGCTTTGACACCGCCTGTGTCGCGCGTCCGGATTCGTAATCATGAATGGCGTCTATGCCGACTTCTTCGACGAAGTCGAGTGCGGCTCCAAGGCCGAAGACGGATGCGATGTCTGGTGTTCCCGCCTCGAATCGGTGCGGGGAATCCTTGTACGCCGTTTCTTCCGCACGAGCATCCTGAACCATGCCTCCTCCGACCTGATAAGGAGGAAGTGTCGACAAGATGGCTTCTTTGCCGTACAGCACACCGACACCGGTCGGACCGAAACACTTGTGCCCGGAGAATGCGAGGAAGTCGCAGTTCAACGTACGGACATCGATATGAGAGTGTCCGGCTGCCTGGGCGGCATCGACGACGGTCATGATGTCGGGATTCATCTCCTTCGCCATGCGGACGAGTTCAGCTACCGGATTCGGAGTCCCGAACACGTTGGATATGGCGGAGAAGGCGAAGACTTTCGTTTTAGAATCGATATATTCCTGTGCTATTTCTCCCTTAATCGAGCCATCGGTTTCGAATGGGACGATGCGAAGTTCAGCTCCGCGCTTTTCCGCGAGTCGTTTCCATGGAAGGAAATTCGAATGATGTTCGAGCGCGGTGACGACGATATTGTCTCCCGGTTCGATCTGGTCTTCGAGCACGTACGCGAGGAGATTGATGGCCTCGGTCGTATTGCGCGTGAAGACGATTTCGTCTCGTTTTGCACCGAGGAATCGCGCCGTCTTTTCGCGTACGGCTTCGAACTGCGCGGTGGTTTCTTCGGCAGTCGCATAGAGTCCGCGACCGACATTGGCCGAGAGCGTCCCATAATACGACGATACCGCGTCGATGACGGATATCGGTGTCAGCGCAGTCGCGGCCGAATCGAGATAGACGAGACCCGGTCGGGCATCGAAGATGGGGAATTGATTTTTGATAGTCTGCATAGAATGGGTAAATAATGGAAACTCCCTCATCCGCCTCGCCTCTCGCGAGAGACGAGGCACCTTCTCCCAAAGGGAGAAGTGGAGATCGATTTTGTTATCAGTTGAATGGTTTCATGTTTTCTGTTGTCAGTTTGTGTATCCTCTCTTTCACATCTTTGAAAAATCCGTCGGCAATGAGTGTGATAGCTTGGCCTGGGGAGATGCCACGGGTCGCGAGGTAGGCGAGCTGTCCTGCGTCGGGGGGAGCGATTGAAGCGGCGTGTGAGCAGGTCACGTCGTCGGTATCGATCTCGAGCTCCGGTTTGGCGGAAGCGTAGGCAGAGGCGTCTGCAGAGAGGAGAAGCGCCCGGCAATCCTGTTTCGCGTTAGATCCGTCGGCGCCTTTTGCGATTTCGACCAGTCCGCGGAAATCAAAGGATGACGATCCGTCGAGTCGGGCACGAACGGTCGCGGAAGAGACTGTATTCGGTGCGAGGTGCTTTTGGATAATACGCGGGGAGAACCGCTCGTTTTCCTTTCCCGTATAGAACGCAAAGATATGTGCCTCAGCTTCTTCTCCGGCCAGCTCGAATACGACCTCGCCACCTCGGTTTTCCATTACGAACACGGCCTGCTCGTTTTCTTCGAGCCGGTACATTATTTCTTTGTCGTTGGTGATATCGATGACTTTCATATGCATTCTTGATGTATCACGCCCACCCCTCACCCTCGAAGACTCAGGAGCTCCCCTCTGTAAGGGGAGCAGGATGCCCCACTTTCTGGTTGTAAGTTGTTCGTTATGTGTTGCCCACTCGTCTTTGCGAGCGGGTCCGCTCACTCCTCGGAGGAGATGTAGCGGATTAGTCTGTCATCCTACCGACCCTTCCATCTCCAGGTTGATCAATCGGTTGAGTTCGAGGGAATATTCCATCGGGACCTCCTTTACCACCGGTTCGATAAATCCGTTGACCAGGAGTCCGCCCGCCTCCTGGGACGAGAGTCCGCGTGAGGCGAGGTAGAAGAGCTTTTCTTCGCCGATTTTTTCGACGGTCGCCTCGTGTGCGAGCCGGGCGTCCGAAGCGTGCGACGAGAGCGACGGATACGTGTCTGATCGCGAGTCTTTGTCGAGGATGAGCGCGTCGCAGACGCTCGAGGAGGAACAGCCGGTTGCGTACTTGGCGACACGAATATCGCCCCGGAACGACGACCGTCCGCCATCCTTGGAAATCGACTTGGAGACGATGCGCGAGTGCGTATCGGGAGCGAGGTGGATCATGCGCGCGCCGGTATCCTGATGCTGTCCTTTGCCTGCGAGCGAAAGCGAGAGCATCTCGCCCCGTGCCCCGCGACCGGCAAGGATGACGGCCGGGTACTTCATCGTCACTTTGGAGCCGAGATTGCAGTCCACCCATTCCATGACGGCGTCTTCTTCGGCTTTGGCACGCTTGGTGACGAGGTTGTAGATGTTGCCGCTCCAGTTCTGGACGGTCGTATAGCGGACGCGCGCGCCTTTTTTGACGAAGATCTCGACTACGGCGGAATGGAGCGAATCGGTCCGATAGATGGGCGCGGTGCAGCCTTCGAGGTAGTGGACGGAGCTTCCTTCCTCGGCGATGATGAGCGTCCGCTCGAACTGACCGAACGCTTCGGAGTTGATGCGGAAATAGGCTTGAAGGGGGAGGGTGACCTTCACGCCCTTCGGGATATGGACGAACGAACCGCCCGACCATGCGGCGGAATTGAGCGCCGAAGAGAAATTGTCACCGGGTGGCACGAGGGTGCCGAAGTATTCCCGGACGATGTCAGGATATTTCTTCACGGCGGTATCCATGTCGCAGAAAATGACACCCTGCTTGGTCAACTCTTTCTGTACGCTCTCGTAGACGACCTCGCTTTCGTACTGTGCCGATACACCGGCGAGGAAGTCTCGTTCCGCTTCGGGCACACCGATACGGTCGTATGTCTCGCGGATTTCCGGCGGGAGGTCGTCCCAGCTTTTCACGGCTTGCTCGGTCGACTTCTTGTAGTAGGTGATCGAGTCGTAGTCGAGTGCCGAGAGATCGGGACCCCACTTCGGTTGCGATGATGTTTTGAAAAGGTCGTAGGATTTGAGCCGAAAGTCGAGCATCCACTCGGGCTCGTTTTTTATTTCCGAGATCTGTCGGATGATGGACGCCGAAAGACCTCGTCCGGTCCCTTTGACCGTCCGCTCCGGTACGGAGAAGCCGTATTTATAATTGTCGGAGTCGGGGAAGTCCATAAAGTCAAAATCAGACAAACAACTAACAACTAACAACCGATAAGACTCCTTAAAACCAGTGTCTATGCAGTACCCTGTTGTGAGTTGTGAGTTGTTAGTTGTGAGTGAATGTTACTAAACCCTTCCTTGATCGTCTTGGTCGCCAGATCGTGCCCGCCCTTTGCTACGACTTTTCCATCCTTGAGAATGATGACCGAATCGGGTTTGATGAGCTCAATGAGGCGCGGGGAATGGGTGATATAGATCCTCGTCGCGTCTTTTGGGAAGTGTGCGTGCAGGAATTCGGCGATTCGCTTCACAGCGTCCGTATCGGTACCGGTATCGATCTCGTCGAAGATAGCAAGCGACGGGGCGAGGAGCGCGGCCTGGATCGCCTCGATCTTCTTGCGCTCGCCCCCGGAAAATCCGTCGTGAATGGAACGCGTGAGAAATTCCTCGGCGAGACCGATTTCTTCGGCAAGCAATCGCAGTTCCTTGTGGAGGGCGACCGGATCCATCTTCTCGTCGAGCGCGACACGGAGGAGCTCCTCGACCGAGACGCCGGGAATCGGAAGTGGTGACTGGAAGGAAAGGAAAATGCCGAGCTTTGCGCGTTTGTCCGCGGACAACGGCTTTAGGTCTACGCCGTTCCACGTGAGTTCAGAATCTTCGGAAAGAATGATGTCTGGACGACCCATGATTGTGGCCGACAAGGTCGATTTGCCTGAGCCGTTCGGTCCGAGTACGACAGACGTCTTTCCCGGTTCGAAATCAAGCGAGATGTCGTGGAGGATTTCTTTGTCACCGATTGCGGCGGTGAGATTCTTTATAGAAAGCATAGAGTTGAGTCGAAAGTGAAAAGTTGAAAGTCTATAAAGTCGTCGAGGAAATTGTAATTGTGGTAATTTGGTGGTTGAGAAGCTGACTGTATATCGTAAGTCACAAATCCCCCTAGCCCCCTTTCTGAAAGGGGGAAACTATCTGTCTATGTTTGTAATCTGAGGTGATTTCTCCCTTTCGGAAAGGGAGTACCTGGTACTCCAGGGGAGGGATTTATGGTTTTCTGTTGTGAGTTGAGCTGACTGATCGTCATTCCCGACAGTGTCTTTTCGATTTCAATCTCAAGTTTTCGTAATACGTCGTTCGTTTGGCAGTGGGAGGGGAAATCGCAGGGGAGGGTGCCTTTGCCGCCGGGAGAGGAGAAAGTCCGAACCGGTCCATCGAGCGATTTGAGGATGTCCCAGACCGAGACATCTTTTCGCGAGAGGGCATAGCCGCCTTCGACACCCTTGGTGGACTCCACGATGCCGGCTTTGCGGAGTTTTTGCAGGATCTTTTCGAGGAAGTCCTCGGGGATATGTTCGCGCTCCGCAAGCTCATGCGCCGAAACAGGCCCGTCCGCTTCCGCGAGACTGACTGCTGCTCTGAGGCCGTAATAAGCCTTTTTTGAGATTTTCATCCCCGTTTCTCTAATATGGACTATTTCAGTCCTATTTAAGCAGGAAGTTGAAAATTTGTAAAGAACTGACAGTCTATAAAGTCTGTAAAGTCCATAAAGTCTGTAAAGTTGGAGACAACATTAATGCTCAATGACAAATTCATAATGTTCAATGGGAATGGAAAAAAGTTGAAAGACTGACATGGTTGGTATGTTATTCGTTAGTATATATATAATGCTTGGAACCACTGTATCAGGAGATTTAGGTGAAAAAAATCCGCAGCACGAGGCGTGCTGCGAAAAAATAGCTTCCGACGAATTATTATGGTTCGCCGCGGAAGGGGGGTTGCTTGTACATGAAGAGCATCGTTATCCGTTCTTGACGAGCGTCGACATCCTCCATGCTGATATCTATTTTCCCGTCCGAATCGATTCCGATACAGGGTGTTTTGCCGAAAAGGCTCGTTTTGACCCACTCCTTTCCTTCATGTCTCTCAAAGCACCCGATCCAATCTCGACTTCTCACATAGGTACCTTTCGGGATAAGATTTTCTCCCCGTGTTATTCGATAGATGAACATCATCCAGAGAAGTGATTGTAACTCCGGAAGCTGCTCCTCATGGTACCTATACTTCGCATTTCGTATTCGAAGAATGGAAATTTGTTCGAAGAAACTTTTCTGAGCAGCTTCTTTGATTGTCTGAAGTGAGACATCTATCGCATTCCAACCCGGTTCATGAAGTTCTTGCCATAAAAAGCGGCGTCGCTTGATAAATCGCAAGGCTCTTTTCGTGAGGATTGAAGGGTCTGAAATAAAAACCTCTTTACGTGGTTTCTCTGGTCCATATGGAGGATCGAGAAAGAGATGATGACGTGATAAATCGACGTCGCTGTAACGAAAATCGGGGAATCTTCGGAGCTGCATGTCGATATCCTCGCCCCATCCGTAGTCATACCTGATTCCCGTTTTGGCGTTGATTTCTTCGGGTGTGACGTATCGTTCGCCGAACTGTTCACGTAAGGAGTCGCTAAATGGATTTTTGTCCATGATCGTATGGTTTTGACTGGTTGTAAAAGAATAAAACAGTGCCTTATGGATAGCATGCAGTCGGGGAAATGTAAAGGGAAAGAAGAATAGTCACAAGTCGAAAGTCAAAAGTGCCGAGCCGGAATCGCACACAACCTTGCGCCTTTCATTGTGGGACGATACCATTCATTCATGGAAGAGAATTTCTGGAAACAACTGAAAAGGCCGTTTTTCGCCTTGGCACCGATGGACGACGTGACGGACTATCCGTTCCGGACCATGCTCGCGCGGCACGGCAAGCCGGACGTGATGTGGACCGAGTTCGTGTCCGCGGACGGGCTTGTGCATCCGGACGGGTTGAAAGCCCTTCTGCCGAAGCTCGAATACGACGGGGAGCAGGAACGGCCTATCGTGGCGCAGCTCTTTTCCGCGTCTCCCGAGAAGATACGTCAGGCGGCGTACCTGATCGCGGACCTCGGGTTCGATGGGGTAGATATCAATATGGGATGTCCCGACCGGGCGGTCAATAAACAAGGTTCCGGCGCGGCACTCATCAAGGATCCGACGCTTGCCAAGGAAATCCTCATCGCGGCAAAAGAAGGCGTCGCTTCGCATCACCGGCCGATTCCGGTATCGGTGAAGACGCGAATAGGGTGGAACCAAGACGAGCTCGAGACCTGGCTTCCGGAACTGCTCTCGACGAATCCTGCGGCCATCACCGTACATGCGCGGACACGCAAGGAAATGTCGCTCGTGCCGGCACGCTGGGACCGTATCGCCTGCGCGGTCGAGATCGCGAAGGGGAGCGGAGTACTCATCATCGGCAATGGCGACGTAGCGGACCTGGCCGACGGCCGCGTGAAGGCAAAAGAAACCGGAGCGGATGGAGTGATGCTTGGTCGGGCCACCCTCGGTAACCCGTGGGTATTCAATGCACGCAAGAATGACATTTGCGTGGAAGAAAAACTCCTCGCGCTCGTCGAACATTCGAAACTGTTCGAGCAGTTCTACGGCGAAGGTCATCGCTTCGACGTGATGCGCAAGCACTATCGCGCCTATGCGACCGGATTCTCCGGCGCCAAACCGCTGCGTTCCACACTTATGGAATCCAAAAACGCCGCCGACGCGGAACGGATCGTAGCGGAGTTTCTCGCTTCGGTCGGGGCAGTGGCGTGAAGGGTTGGAAATATTGGAACTGTGGGAAAGGATAAAAGTTTAGTGAAAATAGCGATATAGTAGCAAAAATTCACTAATTTTTTTAAAATACCATTTCCAAAAACTGATTTTATTTCTGTCTCCGCGAGGATTTCTGTACTCAGAAATTCGTGGCGGTCCAGAATAAAGTTTTAGATCCTGGATTGCCACGGGCGAATATGCCCTCGCAAAGACGTCATTTTAGGGAATATCTGTTTCAGAATGGTATATTAGAGAATAAAGTACATGACGATACACGCATATGGCCGATCATCTGGTGGATATCGTGAACGAGCGTGACGAGGTTATCGGCTCGGATCTCAAAAGCCGAAAGGCGGAACTCGGGTTCATATCCCGCGCTTCGGCCGTGTTCTTGCATGATTCCGACGGGAATATCGTCGTATGCAAGCGCGCACCTCACAAGAAGTTTTCTCCGAACCTGTACGATTTGGCCGCGGTCGGGAGTGTGTGTGCAGGGGAAACATACGAAGAAGCTGCCCGCCGTGAACTCCTGGAGGAGGTTGGCATTTCCTGCGACCTGACGCTCCTCGACGTCCATTATCAGGAAGCCGTCGAAGGCGGTGCCTTGATGCGGCATTTCTGCGGAATTTTTCTCGGTCGTTCCGATGAGGAGCCGATACTCAATGATGAACTTTCCAGCTGGAAAAAACTTTCCTTCCAACAATTAGTCGAAGATCTTTTAAACGAACCGGACGCGTATTGTCCCGGTCTCGTTAACGACTTTCGACACGTAGAGGAGAAACTCAGCCGTCACTTCGCGAAAGGAAAATCCTCGTGATGACAATTCCTATCTCCAGTGCTACTATTCCTTTTCAATAACGTAATCCAATGAAGATAGCGATGCTCATTTCCGGCGGGGTGGACAGCTCGGTGTCGCTCCGATCTTGTTTTGGCGATCTAAGTATCTCTCTCAAATCTCAACGCATATAAAAGCCAAAAAATCCGCTTGCCGGCTGAAATCCGAAAATTTCGGCTACCCACCCGCAACACTTTGCCTAGCAATGCGGGCAGGCCCGTCCGCAACGATTGCCAGCCCGACAGCCTGACGGCAGTCATGACGGCGGGCGTAGCGATTCGGGCGGACAAACCATTCAAAACTCATCAGGTTAGTTAGTAGCCTTCTCTCATTTTTCATGGATTTTCACCCAGAGGGTGACCAACCTCTGATTGGCGCTCCTATCGAAATTTTCAGATGTGCAGCTCGATATGAGATTTGAGATAGATACTAAAGCGATTATTGAGTATGCATGGATAAAATGTATTTGACAAATCCATATTATCTGATATTATGGATTTATGAAATATTAAGTCGAATAATATCCCCAATATGAGCATTCTTAGGGACATTACGAGGCAGGCGAGTCGATATCTCGATACTCCGGAAATATTGCTTTTTATCGGTCCGAGACAGGCCGGAAAGACGACCATCCTGAGGCAATTGAAAGGCATCCTTGATCAACGAGGAGATGTTTCGTATCTCATCAATCTTGAAGATTCCGAATACCTTGAACTGTTGAACAAGTCCCCGAAGAATCTGTTCAAAATAGTGTCGATAGACCTTGATCAAAAGACCACTCTTTTCATTGATGAGATCCAGTATCTGAAAAATCCGTCGAATTTCCTGAAGTACCTGTATGATGAATATGCCGGAAAAGTGAAGGTCGTGGCGTCGGGATCATCGGCATTCTATCTGGACGAGAAGTTCAAGGACTCGATGGCGGGGAGAAAAAAGATATTCAATGTATTGACGTTGTCTTTCCCTGAATTCCTGCTTTTCAAGGGGGAGGAGAAATTGTCGAAATCGAGACTTGGGGATTTGTCGCTTCAGGATACGGAAAAGGTATCGGGGTATTTCCGTGAATATATGGTTTATGGGGGATATCCGAGAGTCGTGCTTGCGGCTCTTTCCGAAAAAGAGGATCTTTTGCGGGAAATCGCCTTTTCATACATAAAAAAGGACGTGTTTGAGGCGCGGATCAGGAATGACGATTCGTTTTATAAGCTGTTCAGGATCTTGGCGAATCAGGTCGGGAGTTTGACGAATGCCGCAGAGCTCGCTTCGACGTTGGATGTTTCGAAAACGGCTATCGACCGATATCTCTATGTGATGCGACTGTCATTTCATATCTCTCTTGTCAGGCCGTTTTTTCGGAATATCAGGAAAGAATTGACGAAGATGCCAAAGGTGTATTTTCATGACTTGGGACTTCGGAATTTCTTCGTTGGAAGCTTTGATGCTTTTGAGACCCGCGATGATAAAGGGGAATTGTTGGAAAATGCCGTGTTCCGACAGTTGCTTGTAAAAAATAATGCGGAAGACATCAATTTTTGGAGAACGACTCAGAAAAATGAAGTTGATTTTATCGTGAATGGCACCGATGCATTTGAAGTGAAATCCGATGTGACGAAATTCAATAAAAAGAAATACGAGAGTTTTTTGGGAAGCTATTCGAAAATCAATTTTTCGCTCGTGACTATCGATAAGAAACAGGCTGATTTGGACGGATACACCGTCTTGAACGCATGGGAAGTATAAGAATTTTCTTTTGATTTACCCAATGAAGATAGCGATGCTTATTTCCGGCGGGGTGGACAGCTCGGTGTCGCTGCGTCTCCTCAAGGACGCAGGGCACGATATCACCGCGTTTTACCTCAAGATATGGCTTGAGGACGAATTGTCGTTCCTTGGGGAATGCCCGTGGGAGGAAGATCTTTCATATGTTCGTGCGGTCTGCGAGGAAGTCGGTGTACCTCTTCTTGTGGTACCGTTTCAGAAGGAATACCACGAGCGGATCGTGTCGTATGTGATCGCCGAATCGAAGGCGGGACGGACGCCGAATCCGGACGTGTTCTGCAATACTCTTATCAAATTTGGTGCGTTTGTCGAGAAATATGGGGCGGAGTTCGATCGTGTGGCGACGGGGCATTATGCGTTGACGGAGATGCGCGACGGGAAGGCGCGACTGCTTCGTTCCGCGGATGCACACAAGGATCAGACATATTTCCTGTCCCGACTCAGACAGGACCAGCTTGCGAAAGCGACATTCCCGATCGGCGGATATCGCAAGGACGAGGTGCGGGTGCTTGCCGCGAAATATGCGCTTCCGAATGCGACACGCAAGGACAGCCAGGGAATATGTTTCCTCGGCACGATCCCGTTCGACCAATTCCTCAAGGAGACGCTTGGGACGAAAGAGGGGGATATCGTCGACTGGAAGACGGGTGCGACACTCGCGAAACACGACGGATACTGGTTTTATACGATCGGCCAGCGGCGTGGGATCGGACTTTCCGGTGGGCCATGGTATGTGACCGGTAAGGATGTTGCAAAAAATATCGTGTATGTATCGAACGCGTATCGGAGTGCGGAAACGGCACGGACGGAATGTACGGTCGAGGGACTTTCATGGATCGCGGATGCACCGACCCTGGCCGACAGTCTTACGGTGAAACTGAGGCACGGAGTACGCGAATGCGGATGCCGACTCGAGATCCTGTCCGATGGTCATGGCCGGGTTATGCTTGATGAAGGCGATACCGGGATAGCATCGGGTCAGACCGCGGCATTTTATCGGGGTGATGAATGTCTCGGCTCGGGGATTATAGAAACGTAAAACAAAAAACGAAAAATGAAAAAATAGGGAGCGGGGACGAACGGGGCCGTAATGACGTGCAAAATCTTACAGAGCGTATGCGAAAAGATCAGTCTGAAAAACTGAGATGGTTCGAGGGGATACTGCACGATTTTTTCCGGAGGGCCGGACGCGAGCATTTGCCGTGGCGCAAGAGCGGGATAACTGCATACGAGGTCTGGGTATCGGAAATATTGCTCCAGCAGACGCAGGTAACGCGTGTTATCGGGTATTATGAACGGTTTCTTGAACGGTTTCCGACGATTCACACTCTCGCGGAAGTCTCGTGGGAGGAATTTCTGCCATATTATGCGGGACTCGGGTATTATGCCCGTGGCAAGAACATGATCAAGGCGGCAAGGGCCGTGGTCGAAACATACGGTGGTGAGTTTCCGAAAGATGTGAAGGCACTTGAAAGCCTTCCCGGAGTCGGTCCCTATACCGCCGCAGCCATAGCGAGTTTCGCTTATGACAAGAACGCCGTCGCTTGGGACACGAATCTCCGTCGCGTGATTGGGCGGTTTTTCTTTGGCTCAAAACGTGCGGATATCCCATTTTTGGAATTTGAGGAAACTTTTTCTCTTCGGTCGAAGGAACTGAATGCGGCATTGATGGATTTCGGGAGTGCATTGTGTGTTTCCCGTCCGAAATGCGGGGCATGCCCTATCCGAGACCGATGCGAATATTTTAGGAATCACGGCAAAATCGAGAAGAATTCGCATTTCGAATTTCGTATTTCGCAAGTAGAGCGGCAGCGATGGAAGGACGCGCGGGTGATGCTGTTTTTGCATGAAGGCCACAAAAAATATTATTCTTCGAAGAAGAACGGATATGCGCCGTTTCGTATTCCTTCGTCTCATAATACCCGCGCCGGTATCAAGGACTGGTTCCGCGACCGCTACGGACTTGAGCTCGCCGTCCGGCCGCCTCACGCGAAGATCATTATCAAAGGGAAACCGACCTTGCTCGTCAATGCCCAGATTTTACTTGGGAATCCGGGGTTCGCGGTGTTCGGGAAAGAAGCAGTCGAGCGAGTCACCTATACGATAACCGTATAAGATTTTCCTTGCAATAAGGCCATTTTTCATATAGTATACGGCTATATATAGCTTCATCTCCATGAAACAATCAGATCACAATAAGTACCTATTTCTTTTTCTCCTCCTCGTTGCCGGGGTGGCGGCATTTTTCATCTTTCAGCCGTTCCTGACGCCGATCGTCGTTGCGTCGATTTTTGCGGTTCAGTTTCGTAGAATGAACAGGACGCTTCGGAAACTGTTTTTCGGAAGTCGTACGGCTGCGGCTGCGATTATCTGCCTGCTCGTTGCCATACTGATCGTGACGCCGATATCAATCGTTGTCAGTTTTGCAGTGAATGAAACGGGATCTTTTTACTCCTCCGAACAGAGTGGCGTCTTTATCAATGAGGGCTTGTCGCTACTAAAACAGTCGCCTTTGCTCCATACTCTTTTTCCGGACGGAGATCTCGCGACCCGGTTTGCCGAGTCGTTTCGCGCTATTTCCTCCAGCGTCGTTAGCGCGCTCGGCGCAGCCTATCAAAGTATGATTCAACTCGTCATATGGTTGTTCGTACTTTTCTTCACCTTGTTCTACTTTCTCGTGGACGGGGAGACCATGCTCCGGTATGCGAAGAGATTCTCACCTTTGCAGGATGAACAGGACACGCATCTGTTCCAGAAATTCATATCGATAAGTCGGGCGATGATCAAGGGTACATTCGTCGTAGGTGTCGTCCAGGGGGCGCTTGCAGGTATCGCGTTCACGATCGCCGGAGTCCCGTCCCCGGTCATGCTGGGGGTTATCGTGGCACTCGCATCGCTTATTCCCGGAGTGGGAACGGCACTTGTATGGTTTCCGACCGGAGCGTTGCTGGTCGCTTCCGGAAACATCTGGCAAGGCGTATTCGTACTCTCATTCGGTCTCGGCGTCGTGTCGATGATTGATAACATTCTCCGACCGAAGCTTGTCGGCCACGATACGGAAATGCATCCGCTTCTTATTTTCTTTGCCACGCTCGGTGGGATATCTCTTTTTGGCCTTCCTGGGTTGCTCATCGGTCCAATCATCATCTCGCTCTTCTTCGCTCTGGCAGACATCTATTCCGAGGAATACGGCGCAAAGTCAGGGAAGCATTCCCATGCCTAATCTTATGACCGAGTGGTGGCAGTATTTTCCTGAGCATATCGACCCGGTCGCTTTCACGGTGGGGTATGTTTCGGTCCGGTGGTATGCGATCTGTTTCATCTTCGGCTTTTTTGCCGCCGTGGTAGCCGTACTGATTCGCTCGAGGAAGGAACGGACTCCGTATGGACAGGGCACGATCTGGGACGCATCGATTGCCATATGTATCGGCATCCTTCTCGGTGGTCGCCTCGGATTCGCCCTTTTGTATCAAAGAACACTTTTTTTAAACCCTCTTTCCCTTATTTCACCGATCGACCCGCGAACCGGAGTCTTTTCCGGTATTCATGGGATGAGTTTTTTCGGTGCCTTGATCGGATCAGGTATCGCCCTTTTTCTCTTTATACGATCCCGACGATTGAAATTCATGGAACTCTCCGACATCCTGGTACCGGCTGTCCCGATATCACTATTTTTCGGAAGAATAGGCAATTTTCTCAATCTCGAACTTCCGGGACGGAAAACAACTGTTCCGTGGGGCATGTATTTACCTGATCCGTTGACGGGCGTATGGGAACTCCGACATCCGTCACCGCTGTACGAGGCCTTGCTTGAAGGAATACTTCTCTCCATAGCCGTATCTCTTGTACGACGATGGAAACCGACGGGCGGATATGTCACAATCACGTTTCTTCTCGGTTATGCCATCGTCAGATTTCTGGTCGAGTTTGTTCGTGAGCCGGATCCCGGATCATTGATGGTATTCGGATGGATGACGATCGGTCAGACTCTTTCCCTCGCATTGTTCATCGTTGGTGGCATGCTTTTCTGTTTCGCACGGAAGTCGGAAAAAAATATGGAAGAGAGCCGTTAACAATGAGGCTTTCTTTGAGGCATATAAAGTCTCGTACTTCTATTCTTCCGAAAAAGATGCTATTATTATTTTGCAAGAGACTTCCGAACTAAAAGCGTTTCGTTATGGATATGAAAGTAATCGTAGCGACCGTCATACTGATAGGCGCGGTGTTCGTCGGTGGCTTCATATATCGGAACGGGTCGGGGAATATTTCCTCGCCACCCGTCTCGTTCGGTTCCGTGGCGCCGGAAGTGGCATCCGGAGTCGTATATTTTTATGGAGCGGAGTGTCCGCATTGCATCGACACATTGAAATTTCTCGAAGACAACAAGATCGCGGAGAAGGTGCCTTTTGAAAAGAAGGAAGTCTGGCACGATCAATCGAATGCGAAGGAACTGTCTGCGAGAGCGAAGGCCTGTGGCATCGCGGAAGACGGTGTCGGCGTCCCGTTCCTGTATGCGGATGGGAAGTGTTATGTTGGTACTCCGGATGTAGAGGCTTATTTCAGTGAAAAAGCCGGTCTGCCGGTGAATGAGGGGGCCGCGAAATAAATGTCGGTGACGGGAAACAAACACAAGAAACACACTATGAGTTCGAGGGTATTCCCCCTAAAAAATCAGAAGCTGTCCTCTGTTGATGGCGTTTCGTCCGTAAATCCCGGCCGGATTGTTTTTATACCCGAATCACGAAACCGCGTTGCCGGTCCGGTGCGGTCTGAAATCATTTCCCATGGGCGCCGGGTTTCCGTCGTTTCGTTCTCTGAGGATCCGATACTGTATTCGCGATATGCCGTGGATGTGCTCGGTGAGAAGCCGATGTATATGAATCCGATTAAGACCGTTGATGGACTTCGTCCGGCAGGGTTTGCAGGCGTCACGCCGATGCGTCGAAGATCATTCGCGATTTCCGTTCCGGATCTGAGTGCTGTACGTGATCTCGAAGCCCGCTTTCAATCGTTCGGGGAAGACCTGTCAGTCGGTCTGTCCGGATTCCGACTCGGTATTTCTTCTGGAAAGGCGGCGTATGTTCCGCTGGTCGGTGCGATGGCGCTCGGCATGCTGTCAGCTCTTTATCTCGAACAGTCGTTTGGAACCGGCGCGAAGGCGGATGACCAGATCCAGTACGTACGAATGGAACAGCCGCTTACCACGAAAGTGCTTGGAGCGGAAACCACGAAAGAAACCGATATCGACACCGCCAAGGTGCTTATGGAGCTTTCGACTCAGGATCCAAGCACGAAAGAATTCGAAAAGCGGGTTCGCGATCTCGTGAAAGGCTATCCGATCGAGGACATGGTGCCGTATATCATCGAGCAGGACAGGACGGTAGCGATCTATCTCGTCGCAATCGCGAAGAAGGAATCGGCATGGGGTGTCCGTGTTCCGGTGCTCGACGGGGAAGACTGTTTCAATTATTGGGGATATCGCGGTATCCGAAAGTTGATGGGAACAGGTGGCCATACCTGCTTCAATAGCCGTAAGGATGCGGTTGAGACGGTTGGAAAGCGTCTGCATACTTTGATCTACGACAAAAAGCTGAGTACACCGGAAGATCTTATCGTCTGGAAATGCGGTAGTAAGGCTTGTGTAGGACATGACCCATACAGCGTGAGGAAGTGGATTTCAGATGTCGATCTCTATTATGGGAAGTTGAACGATCAGGAAGAAAAGAAGGTTTGATCGGTGATGGAAGGAAGGGGGCTCCGATGAATCCGGGGCTCTTTTTTATTTTTGTATTTTGCTTTATATAAGCATTAATGATTGAAAGATTTTTGACTGATTGGCAAAAATGCGCTACACTTGGCAATACGTTCCAAGAGGAAAAAGGAGCGAAGGGGGGCGACGGTATCATAATGATTACCTATGCCAATATCGACAGTTGAAGTGTCGGCGGACGGAGAAGAGGGTGATAGACCGGGATGGAAAGGACGGGTATTCCAGAGGAGGCGACTGAAACAGATGGTATTATTTTCAGGGATACTTTTCCTGTCATCGGCATCGGTGTACGCGTTGTCACCGAAGGAGGTCGGTCCGACCGGGCACTTTCCTTTTCTAATCCGCAACAAGAGTGTCGCCGAAGGACGACGCGAATTGTGTAACCTGTATTTGGATCGTGAACTTCTGGCATCGTTCGGTACGGTGGTGCCGGATGGAATCGACAAATCATCGAGTGAATTCGATCTGTGTGGCGATAGAGTCGCGCAGGAGGATTATTTCCAAGGAAAGGAGCCGACTTCATTGGAGTTGGAAATCCGTACGCTCGTCACCGGATATCCGATCGAGACGATGGCGCCCGTAATCGCGACCTATGACCGAGAGGTGGCCGGACTCATTGTCGGAATCGCGAAGAAAGAATCGGATTGGGGACGCCATGTCCCGACACAAGGCGGACGGGATTGCTACAACTATTGGGGATATAAGGGGAGCGGAAGTCTCGGAACGGCTCTGGGATATGCATGCTTCGAAACGTCCGAAGAGGCTGTCAAAATCGTCGGTGATCGTCTTTCCACGCTTGTTTCGCAGCGGCAGGCGAGCAGTCCTGAGAAGCTCATCGTATGGAAGTGCGGAAGCTCGTGCTCGGGGCACAGTCCCGAGAGTGTCCGGTCATGGATCGCGGATGTCCGTGTCTATTATGATCGTATCGCAAAGTGATGATTTTTTCTGAAACCGCCCCGACTCTGTCCGGGCGGTTTCATTAATTCCGAAAGGCAAGGTATACTGGAGAAAAATACACCCTATGTCCTGGATACTTGTGGCGCTTGTCGGTTATTCGTTTCTCGCGTTCTCGTCGTTGTCCGATAAGTTCCTGCTCTCCGAACAGCGTATCGGGGCGCCGGCCTTGTATGCGTTTTTCATAGGACTGACAAGCCTTCCTTTCCTGGCTCTCGTGCCATTCGGATTCGTGTTGTTCATACCGGCCGCCATCGCGACGGGGGTCTTGTCGGGATTCCTGTTCCTCTATGCGCTCCTTGAATCATACCTTGCCATCAAGCGGAGCGAGGTGTCGCGCGCCGCACCTCTTATCGGCGTGACGACGGTAGGCTTCCTCTTTCTTCTTTCGATGTCATCCGTGGTCCTTTCCGGAAAAATTGTGCGACTCACCGATGTTCTGGCTCTCGCCCTCCTTGCGGGAGGGGCAATGTTGCTTGCCACCGGAGGCCATGGGGTCAGCGGCCCGGGATTTGTACGATATGTGCTCATTTCCGGGATACTGTTCGCGTTGGCACTTGTCGCACTCAAGGAATCCTATTATTTTTCGGATTTCGCGACCGGATTCGTCTGGTCGAAGCTCGGTATCGTGTTGGCCGGAGCCTCTTTGTTTCTCTTTCCATCGTTCCGGAAGGATATACTTTCCGGACATGATCGGTTTGAAAAACCGGTGAAGCAGAAGCTCGGGACTGCCGTGTTCTTTTTCCTCAATCAGGTGTTCGGCGGTCTCGGAACGCTCGCTGTTTCTTATTCCGTATCACTCGGACCGGCGACATTTGTTCAGGGAATGGAAGGCGTCCGATACGGACTCGTATTTCTCTTGGCCATGGTCTTGTCAGCCAGGTTCCCGGCAATTTTCCGAGAACACATCAGTCATCGGGAGACCATCCGGAAGTTGTGCGCCATTGTTTTCCTCGCACTCGGTGTCTGGCTCGTATCGACCGGGACCGGACTTGAAAGTTTTCTCTAATTGAACGCTATGAAACGGAAATTATTTGTTCTTAAGCTTGTCGGCGTGGCTGTTCTCGTGACGCTTGCACTCATCGTGGGATTTTTTGTCTACTTCAACCTGCCGGGACCGGCGCCGAGTGATCAGGTCGCGCTCGGAGTCACGTTCTCTCAGCGATACGCACGGGATCTCGGTGTTGATTGGAAGCAGGCGTATACGGCGATTCTTGATGATCTCGGCGCACGAAAGCTCCGTATCCCGATTTATTGGGATATCGTCGAAGCGAGCAAAGGAACATATGATTTTTCAGATACCGATTGGATGCTCGATGAGGCGGCAAAACGGGGTGCGGAAGTGATCCTCGTCGTCGGTCAAAGGGAGCCGCGCTGGCCGGAATGCCATATTCCCGATTGGGTGAAGCAGGAGGGCAATGACGCGTATCGTGAGGCTCGTCTGACGGATTTCGTCGGAACATCCGTGATGAGATATCGAGACCATACCGCGCTTACGGTCTGGCAGGTCGAGAACGAACCGTTCGTGACGTTCTTTGGGGAATGTCCGCCGCTGTCCCGTGACTTTTTCGACAGTGAGATATCGTACGTGAAGGCGCTCGATCCTTCCCATCCGATACTGATTACGGATAGCGGGGAATTCTCGACGTGGACCGCCGCCGTCGCTCGTGGAGATATCATGGGGACGACGATGTATCGCAAGGTGTACAATCCCGACCGAGGATACATCACCTATCCGATCGGTCCGAACTTCTACCGGCTCAAGGCGCAAGTTCTGAAGCTGTTCATGGGCAAAGGCAACTTCATCGTCGCGGAGCTCCAGGCAGAGCCGTGGGCGAAGGGGTGGGTTGCTGATGCATCCGTCGAGGAGCAGTATCAGACTATGAACCCCGATCTTCTCCGTGAATATGTCGACTATGCCCGAAGGGTGGGATTTTCAGAGGCTTATCTCTGGGGCGCAGAATGGTGGTATTGGCTCAAAGAAGCGAAGGGACAGCCGGCGGTTTGGGATACGGCGAGGGAGCTGTTCCGGGCCAAAAACTGACAACTCACAACTCACAACTCACAACAAACAACTTACAACTGACAACTGACAACTTACAACGGGGAACGGGGAACGGGGAACCAGCCTATGCCAAGGCTACGGCGTGGCGATGCCAGCCTATGCCAAGGCTACGGCGTGGCGATGCCAGCCTATGCCAAGGCTACGGCGTGGCGATGCCAGTCTACGCCAAGGCTACGGCCTGGCGAAGCAGGGAACAGGAACAATGATCAATTTTCAATTCACCATTTACGCATGGGAGTGGGAATGAGCATAGAGTCTTTCGGTCTTTGCGAAGGAATGAATATGAATATTCATGACTAAAGCAATCCAGAAAGAACAGAAACAGAGATTGCCACGGGCTTCCGAAGACGAAATCCCTCGCAAAGACAGAGTGCCGGGCTACGGGAGCTCCTCTTCCTGAAGGGACCCCGTTGGGGCCGGCAGAGGAGTGGGAAACGGATGCGTCAGAAGGCTAAACCTTCTCCGAAGGTTTAGCCTTCACACTTCACACTTCACACTTCACACTTCACACATCACACGTCACACTTCACACTTCACACT
>CAITOC010000028.1 GCA_903893925.1 Candidatus Moraniibacteriota bacterium | reverse complement strand
TATGAGCTTCGAGCGGAAAGGCAGGTAACCCGCGGAGCCCTATCTGTAGATAAGGCGACAAGGGGTACACGCGTTTACGCCGAAGATCATAGGCGCAGTAGGTATGTTCCTAACGGATAGGCTCTAAGTATATCACGTTGGAAAGAAGACAACATTCGTCCGCGCTACCATAGTACGCAATATGGCAGTGATTCTCCTTATACCGTTCATCAGCGACATCAAGCAAAAAAGAAAACTATCGCATCATACCTCCCGTTCCTGTGCGGACCGAGAAACGACCCATCCGAATCAAGATACTTCCGAATCGGGCTTTCGAAGCACCTTCCACCCGTTATCATTATCGTCGATTACAAAATCCATATCGCTGACGGACACATCGCTTTCATAATCCAATACGATCCCTGATTTCTTCAATACTCTGCGTATTTCGACATCAAGCGCATGCAAATATTCTTTGGTCTCCTCGGGATTCTTGAACGATGTTTCGATTCCGCTCACGATAACCATATCGACAGATTCATCTTTCATTCTCGAAATCGCGCAAAGCATGTCGTCCTGAATTTCAAAGACATTGTCCAGCAACCTCTGTCTTGACCCGGTTCCTTTCAAAGTTTCAACGGGATATACGCCTTCCGAGACCGTACAAGCTCTGAGTTCTTCAAGCTCCTTCTCACTCTCTTCCGAATAATCGTTCGATAAAAATGCCCATGATTGAGGAAGACGCGACACCACCGTCACCGGAGGAACAAACACGTCCGGCTCCAAATCCACGCCGATATAGAGTTCAGCCTGATTCTTTTGAAAAAAGGACGCCATCCATCGTGTTTTCCCACATCCGAGATCAAGAACCGTCCCACCTTTCGCTTCTTCCGATATCAGTTTGCCCAATTCGCTTAATTCCCGAGACGGATCGACGCGGGGATAATCATGATACCCCTGGTAAAATTCACGAAAAAGATTATTTGCGTACGGTTCCCTCAATTCGATGATTCCGACTTTTTTCGCCAGTTCCTTATAGGCTTCCGGAGTCTCCCGATCAAAAATCCGCTCTTTGATCCGATCGATTTCTTTTCTTTTTTTCGTCTCAGCATCATCGGGATTCACCGGCTGACGTGGTTCTTCAAACTCGTTCATACGTCTTGATAAACGGATAACGTATCGGCAAGCGAGACTTGCCTAGCGTTTCAAAACAATCGCTCCTTTCTGAAAACAGGCACGAAGTGAACACTTACCTATCTCATCCAGTATACACCAAAAAAACCGACGAGAAGTATCTCTCCCAGGCAACCTGGAAAATATCTGTGTAGGAACAAAAAAAACGACCCACTCAAGGCCGTTCTCTTTCACTCATCTACTGCGGATCGCACCACGCCGAAGGTCCTATGGACCGAAGGCGGGCTGTGTCTCGCGCGCCGTCGGCCAGAGTCTTTGGCGACGTGAGACCGTAATTCCACACCTGTGGAATGAAGGCGGACTTTGTCTCGCCGTAGCTGCGTTTCAGCGCAGTGAAGGCGGACCGGACGAGACTCGAACTCGCGACCTCCGCCGTGACAGGGCGGCGCTCTAACCAACTGAGCTACCGATCCAACATACGTTTTCCCGACCAAACCCGGATTCAGGCTGTCCCATACCGACCGTGTACCAGGGGAGAGATTCGAACTCTCGACCCCAGGCTTATGAGTCCTGTGCTCTAACCAACTGAGCTACCCTGGCATGTGCGGGATAGGGAACCTCTCCGATATTTTCAAAACCGGATTCCATGCAAGGATACCCGACTTTTGGCAAAGAGTCAAACGAGGGAAAGAATCAGGGAACAGATAATGACACCCATTATTCAATACCGAACCCTCACATAATACCGAGACAACTTGATGTGTTGTATATCGCTACCAGAGGAGTTCGCCCCGCGAATGCCGGGGCGGACTCCTGAACATAACAGTGATTCAGTTCATTTGGTATAACAGCAAATTTCCGACGAAAAACGTGCAAAAAATTCCCTGTCGCTACAATTCCTCTTGCTCTCAATCCACTTTTGTACCAAAGAGGGGAACTCGCTACTTTGTATGCGCGCATATACAAACGCTCTCCCCTTATCCTAAGGGGAGGACGGTCATGTCGTTCGCAAACGACGTGACAGGAGGGGTTGGGAAATGACATTACGAAGATTCCAAATCTTCCGTTTCCTCATCGATGAAACCGCCGGTCTGCCGAGCCCACAACGCGGCATAGTGCCCTTCCTTGGCGAGCAGGTCTTCGTGCGTCCCTTCTTCCTCGATCGTCCCGTCCTCGCCCAAAACGACGATACGATCCATCCGTCGGATGGTCGAGAGTCGATGTGCGATGACGATAGCGGTCTTGCCTTTCATGAGTTCCACAAGCGCTTCCTGGATCGCATGCTCGCTTTCGGAATCAAGCGCGCTCGTCGCCTCGTCGAGGATAAGTATCGGCGCATTCTTGAGGATCGCACGAGCGATGGCGACGCGTTGCCTTTGACCGCCGGAGAGTTTCACACCACGCTCACCGACGAGCGTCTCATACCCGTCAGCCAGTCGCGAGATAAAATCGTCCGCATGCGCCCTCTTCGACGCGGAAAGGACGTCCTCCTCGGTCGCATTCGGATCTCCATACGCGATATTCTCGCGAAGCGTCCGATGGAAGAGGAGCGGATCTTGTGGGACGTATGCGATGACACTGCGCAGATCGTCTTGCCGGAGAGTCCTGATATCCTGCGAGTCGACGAATACGCCACCGCCCTGCGGATCGGCGAATCTGAGCAAAAGCTTGGTCACGGTCGACTTCCCGCCACCAGACGGTCCCACAAGGCCGACTTTCTCTCCCGCACTAACGGAAAAATTGAATTTTGAGAAGACCGCCTCGCCGCCGGAATATCGGAACGACACGTCTCGGAAATCGATGGCGCCGCCTGAGATCACGCACGGCTCCGGATACTCAGGATCGGCCAGATCCGTCGGCAGCTCGAATATCTCGACCATCTCGGACGCGTTCGCGAACGACTTAAGCAGTCGTGAGATGGAATTCGATACGTTCCATACCAGACTCCAGATACCTACCAGGTACGTCTGAGTAATGACGACCGTGCCGGCAGTAATTTCACCGCGAGACCATGCGAAGAGCGAATACCCGAACAGACCGACCTGCATCGTGATCGCCAGCCCGTTTTGTACGGCGCTGAACCTGATGAACGCGACTGATGCTCTTCTGCGTGCACGTTCTTCCTTCTCAGTTGAGCGACGATATGAATCCTTCTCGACATGACTCGCCGAAAACAGCTTGACGGTCAGGATGTTCGAGATGACATCGGAGAACAGACCGGTGACCTTGGTATTTTCCGCAGCTTCCTCGGCATTCCGTTTTTCCTGGGCCCGCAAAAAAGGTGCTCCGGCAGCGACCACTACGATTATGGAAGCAAAAAAGAGTATTCCCAACGAAGGCAGAAGGAATGAAAGAACGGTCAGCATGCTTATCAACTGGATACCGGGAAGCCAAAGATTCCACACGATCACATCCTGTATCGTCTCGAACGAATCGACGAATCGCCGCGACTGTGAGACAAGGCTCCCTGAAAACCGGTTCGAGAAAAATTCATAGGAATGCCGGTGCAACTGATTGAATGTGAATTGCGACAGGTCGCGAAGTATACGGCTCTGCGACAAGAAATAGAGGAAATCGCCCGCGCGGAACAGGAGATACGTGAGAAACTGAAAGAGAGCGAGAAGATAAAACAACTGCCAGATATCCCCGTTCGCCGATACGGATCCGTTTGAGACGATATCGATGATCCGCTTCAATACGACCGGCATCCCTGCGTTCGAGACGATGGATCCGATACCGTACAGAAAAAGCGCGCCGAGTATACGAAAGCGATACGTGCGCACGACGCGCCAGTACCAGGAGAGAATCTTTTTCGCCCGAGGCCTCGATGTGGATGATGTGGTTTCGTGGGACATGTGGTGTATATTGATTTGAATATCCTCTCTTAACGGCAAAGAACGCCGAACGGCGTTCTTTGCTTCCGTCGTAGTACACACTCCCAATGGCGTGCCACGAGATACGCAGAGCGCATTTTACATGGTCGCGGGGGTGGGAGAAATTCCCTCCCAGGGAATCTCTCTCCTGCGGGCCGGGGATTTCTTACGAAATCCCTTCTCATCCCACCGAACGCCAAATCGTTGGCGTTCTCCCCTCCACTGCGTCACTTCGTTCCTGGTTGCGGGGGTGGGATTCCCCTGCGGGCCACTGATTTCCCTTTCAGGGGAAATCCGTTCTCATCCCACTCGCGAGTGAAGCAGTTCACTCGCTCCCCTTCACTGCGTCACTTCGTTCCTGGTTGCGGGGGTGGGATTCGAACCCACGACCTCCTGGTTATGAGCCAGACGAGCTGCCAGACTGCTCTACCCCGCTATATATTCAAATCCCAATTCCCAAGCACCAAATTCCGACAGTCCTCGTTTGGAAATTGGATTTTGCTCTTTGGGCTTTCCGCGCCTCTGGCGCGGCATGTGGGCGATCCAAGATTCGAACTTGGGACCTCGTCATTATCAGTGACGCGCTCTAACCAACTGAGCTAATCGCCCGAATAATCGGCTCAAACTGCACAAGAGCAACGCCTCCAATTGAGGTCCTCAACAGGATAAC
>CAITOC010000027.1 GCA_903893925.1 Candidatus Moraniibacteriota bacterium | reverse complement strand
GCGATACAAAATGAAGATATTTCGATATGAGCAATGGAAAACGAGTACTGGAATGAGTGATGAATCGAGTATGAATGAATTATTCATTTCAGATTTACGTGTAACTGAGTATATAAGTTGTCAGTTGACCCTGTAAAGCCTCTCCGACTCGGCCACGAAGCATGCTTTCAACTTTGGAGACTGTATGGACGTTAGACTTTATAAACTCTAGATGAATAACGCAACTCCCGTTCCTCACTTTGCATTTTGCATTTTTCCCTTCCCCTGTTCCCAGCCCGTGAACGAAATACCTTTCTTTCTCCCGCTCCCGTTGTAAGTTATACGTTGTCAGTTATAAGTCTAAGTATCTCTCTCAAATCTCACCACGATAATAAGCCAAAAAATCCGTTTGTCGTCTGAAATCCGTACATTTCGGCTACAAACCCTTCAAATATCTTCGGGTTACGCTAGTAGCCCTCGATGATTTTCAGTGTTTTTCACCCAGAGGGTGACCAACCTCTGGTTGGCGCTCAAACGAAATGTACGGATTTCAGTTCGACATGAGATTTGAGAGAGATACTAATAGATATATCCCTTAATGGCGCGGCTCGAAAGCGGGATCACCCGACGATCCACCTTGCCCCACCGTGCATAGTTCATCTCAGAAACAGTGATTGAGTCTCCGGAAACACTCTCCACGAGGGCTACGTGGCCGTAATAGCGGTTTTCGGTCGTGACGACGATCGCTCCTCGGGATGGGGCCTTCCCTGTCCGGTATCCCATCGAACGGGCATTGAAAATCCAGGTTCCGGCATTCCCGCTCCATGGGACATAGCGTTTCTGTGCCACATACCAAGTGCAATATCCATACGGAAAGCTGTGCCCGGACCCGGCACGACCATCAGGTGTCCTCGTAGCTGGAGACACGTCTGTCACCTGTCCCGCCGAAGTCGACGACGCATACTGTCGCCGTTCGAGTCCGACCGACGGACTCACTACCGGCTTCGGAGCTTCCTTCAGTCCGCCAGGAATCACGATGGAATCCCCGACTGTCAGGTCACCGTTCGCTGGAAGGCTATTATATGAGATGATATTCCCCCGGTCGGCCTTATACTTCGCTGCGATAGAATCGATCGTGTCGCCGGACGCGACCGTATAGGAAAGCCCTGCGACCGGCAGGATGAAAATCTGGTCCCCAGGTTTGATGGAGTCGACATTGGCAAGATCGTTCGCCCACAAGATAGTGTTCACGGTGATACCGAATTTCGCCGCGATACCGGAGACAGTATCCCCATCTGCGACGGTATAGATACTCACACCACCACCTTCCTCCGGGTCCCGTGCGATCGAGTTTTCCGCATGTGACGAAAGCAGTGCCCCGTTTTGGAACGCAACATTCCCCTCATCGGTCGTCTTTGCCGAAAGATCCACCGCCGTCGACGGTGTCGCCAAAGGGACCAGAGAAAGACTCTCTTTGGTCGTATTCTCAGCAAAACGCTTCCCAGCTGCGATGGACGGAGTACCTCCTTCCGGAAAATATCCAAAAATAGGACTTGCCCCACGCTCATGAGCAACATTCGTCACCGAGACGAGAAGAGCGCTTGAAACGACAAGAGAAAACGAGCCGTATGTCCTGAAAAGTCCAAGTATCCGCCCCCAAAAACCGTTTTTCAGTCCATTAAGAGTCTCGCGCTGGATATGATGCGCCTTCATCTCGAAAACGGAAAACCATTTCACGGTCCGTTCCCAAAGACGAGAAAGACGTTCTTTGATGCGTAAAAAAGTGGTGATAGGGAAAATCCCTTTCTTCAGGAGAAAGCGGTAGGCAAAACGCTTTTTTCAGACAAAAAGACGCTGGAGCCATCGGCTTTCGCCTTGAATTCTTACAGGGAACAGTGTATCCGAAAGGCCCTCTCCCTGTCAAAGATTTTTTCCGTTGAAAAAGCCATTTATCCCTTTTATACCAAATGAACTGAAGCACTGTTACGTTCAGGAGTT
>CAITOC010000026.1 GCA_903893925.1 Candidatus Moraniibacteriota bacterium | reverse complement strand
TGCTTGATCGGTCGAAGTCAACATATCATTTTTAAGAATATGTCGAGTAAAATATCTTTAAGAAAACAACCCAATCGGGTACCAGTGCCAAAAAATGAAGTTATTTTTGGTTTAAAAACGGGGTGTCAGAATTAACTGACACCCCTTGAAACGACATTACGCCGAAGGATAGGCATTGGACTGCATGGAACAGAGCTGTGCGTACAGCGTCGCCCCGGTTTTCAACACGTCGTCCTGAACGTCGTGGAGCTTGCCCGAAAACGATTCTTTTTCGAAAGGCGGACTCTGACGAAACGGACACTCTACCCGGAGTGACAGGCACAAATCCCTTCCGGAAACGAATTCGTACTGATAATTCCCGAGGTCTGAGATATTTCCACTCCGCCATTGACGATTTTTTTCTGAATCCCGCTGATCGGTATGAACCAGCTCTGCGACGATATTGAGTCCGCATTTCTGTGATCTGCCCACCCGAATGCCAGGTTTGTAATCGGAAGGATTCGTATATACGAATCCGGTAATGGCCTCGACGAAATCGGAAGTCGAAGACCATTCAACGTACGGGCAAGCCGTAGTCAGCTTGTGATGCACGTCAGAAAAATCGATCCTGACGGAATTCCCTTCTCCTTGTATATTCGGCACTGAAATGACGCATTCAACGGAATGAATGAATTCATTCAGATATCTTCCGAGTCCTTCGACATCATCGAACCAGGCTTGCAGTATCTTGGTCCCGTTGACATGCACTTCCTGAGAAGTGGTATTGTTTGCGAGCAGTTTGAGTGCCAATCCGTCACCGTACCGCTTCATGCAAAGCTGGGCATTGCTCACCGGTATCAGGATACCGTGCTGGAGATAATCCGCATCGGCATATACACTCTCGAATACCTTTTTGAAATCCGTCACACTTTGGAAATCATATAACGCCCTGAGTGTTTTTGCGGAATCATCCTTATACTCCACCATCCAGTTCGAGATGTATTTAAAGACGAAATCAGAAACAATACGAGTGAAATCCTCGAGATCCTTCTCTTTTCTCGAATCGACACCGAACATCGAATGCCAGTAAAACGGGTACTCCATCGAGTGAATGCTCAGTCGAACACCGCGATATCCGAGATCGCTTCCGGCAATTGCCTGGAATAGTCTGTCTGCTTTCATTGTTGCCTCCTGTTTTGTTAACGTTCTTAAGACTCTCGCGAGTCAGACCCCTGGTCGCCCAGCGGGATGAAGTAGGACGATCCCGCTTCACCATTCAACGCACGATATGTATGCGTTTAAGGTATTCAGGATAGTATATAAATTAAGCATATATGTATTCTTTTGTAAAGAGACCTTCATCATCAAGATTTTCCTAACAAACACCTCAAAAAGGCTTCCGAAGGCTAAACCCTCGGAAAAGGTTTGAGGCACCCTTGCCAAAGAATATCGGGAAAGATAAAGTATAAGTACTCTCCTTTTTCCGATCATTCCTATGACCCAGACCGTAAGTCTCATCCTCTCGGTCCTCACCGCACTGACGCAAGCAGCACTCGCTTTCGCGGTCGTCCTCTTCGTCCTTGATCCCAAAAGGGCGAAGGCACTGATCGGGAAATATGCCTTCGGACGAAACGCCATCCGCGCCGCATTCGTCATCGCGCTCGTCGCGACTGCCGGCAGTCTCTTTTACTCACAGATCGCCGGATTCGTGCCGTGCGAGCTCTGCTGGTTCCAACGCATCTTCATGTATCCGCAGGTGGTCATCTTAGGCCTTGCCTTGTGGAACCACGACGAGAACATCATCGACTCCAGCCTCGCCCTCGCCGGCATCGGCCTCATCGTCTCGCTCTATCACAATTTCATCATCTACACCGCGGTACCGAGTGCGTTTTGTTCGCTCACGTCCGTCTCATGCGCAACCAAGACGGTGCTCGGCCTCGGCTACGTCACGATCCCCCTGATGGCACTCACGGCCTTTGCCACGCTTGTCATGATCCTCCTGTCAGGGAAGTCACAGCACAAGAACGACTGATATACATGAAACGTATCCCCATGGATATCCGAAAAACCATCAAAAAAGTCCCGCCACGGATATGGATACTCGTCGCCATCGTGCTCGTAGGGCTGTTCCTGCGCACCTACCGGTTCCATGACTGGCTCGATTTCGGATCCGACCAGGTCAATGATGCCGAACGGGTCGGAGCCGTCGTCGAACAGACGGCGCCATGGCCGTCATACGGGCCGGATATGGGTAACAGCGGGACCGGCGGACGACAGAATCGCTTCCGCCTCGGCCCCATATACTATGATTTCGAAATCGTCTCGGCAAAACTGTTCGGAAACAATCCTGATTCCATGGCCTATCCGGATCTGCTTTTTTCAGTGCTGTCGATTCCCCTTTTGTATCTCTTCTTGCGGAAGGCCTTCAATGAAAATGTATCTTTGGCGCTGACGGGACTCTCCACGATCTCTTTCTCTTCGCTCTCGTTCTCGCATTCCGCTTGGAACGTAAATCCGATTCCCTTCTTCTCATTGTTATTTTTGCTCTCCCTCTACGAGTTTGTCCTCGGCGCGGAAAAGACACCCTTCAGATGGGTGGTCGCACTCGGCGTCGCACTCGGCGTCGGTATCCAGTTGCATGCGATACTGCTCGTACTCTTTCCGGCAACCCTCTTCTTCACGTCTCTCCTTTTCCTGCGGAAACGACGCGCATCCTGGAAAAAACTCGTGGCAGTGATTTTCATCATGATCCTCCTGAATCTGGGGCAACTCTTCGGAGAAATGAACAACGACTTCAAAAACACGAGGATCTTCCTCGCCTCCGCAACCGAATCCAGCACGGCAAGCGACGAACGCTTGTCGATACGGATCGGGAACGAGCTCTCCTGTACCTTCCAGGCCGACACCTACATACTTTCCTCCGTAGGCCCGACCGATTGCGATTTTTCCCTCATGAACGCCGTGAAGCAACGCTTCGACACAGAAACATCGGGACCGATCAAGAACCGTCGATTCCTGTTCGAAACGATCCTGTGTGTACTCTTTTCCGTCGCTGGATACGGACTGCTGTTCTCCCGATTCGGAAAACGAGAGCACAACCCATCACGAAGGCGGTTCTTCGGTCTCGTCGCGCTCTATTCGATGCTCTCTTTCTTCGTCATGTTGCCGGTGCTCGATGCCCCGCTCCGGTATTTCATCCACCTCTCTTTCCTCCCATTCCTCTTCCTGGGACTCATCATCGAATATCCGACGAGCCATTCTTCCCCACGGCGTCTCGTGTGTATATCGGCGGTTTTTATCTTCCTGATCTGGTCAAACATTTCCTCCCTCACAACGGAGATACGAGAAGGCTTCGTCCGATCCAGGATCATTCTGGGGCAAGTCGAGGCGATGACAGAGTATATGATTGCACACCGCCACTTCAACGATGGGATACGTCTCATGAACAGCCACGACTCCATGGATTTCCTCAAGCCACTCCAGTATGTTGCAGAAAAGCGAGGTGTCCCTCTACTGAAAATCGGGACCAAGGACGACCCTGCGACTGCAAAACCGGAATTTTACCTTGATACAGGCATTTTTGACGGTTCCACCACCACTGTCCGAGGAGAGTCATTCGATTCATACAAGACATTCGGTCAGACGACCATATTCCATCTCATACAGCAAAATTCCCTATGAGCGAAACAACCCCCATACGTCCCGAAAGCACTGCACGATTCCGGTTCCTATTCCTGGCAATCCTTGCCGTAGGCATCTTCTTGCGCATCTCTCACTTCTCGGAGTGGCTCTATTTCTATCCCGATCAGGCGCGCGATGTGACCCTTGTCGACGATGTGCTCTCCGGCAGGGCATCATGGCCACTGCTTGGTCCGATTGCCGCCAGCACCCCGTTCCGACTAGGACCGGTCTCCGCCTATTTCCAGATCGCATCCGGCGCAGCCTTCGGCGTTTCCCCACAGTCCGTAGCGATTCCCGATCTCCTCTTTGGGATTCTCTCCATCCCGCTCCTCTATGTGTTTCTCCGGCGCATCTTGTCGGAGCGCACCTCACTCGCTCTCATGGGATTGTATGCGGTCTCTTTTCCTGCGATTCGTTATGCCCGCTTCGCATGGAATTCCAACTCTATCCCGTTCTTTTCACTCTTATTGTTGCTCTCCCTCTCCGAATTTCTGCATGCCAAAAGTAAGACCGCCTGGCCATGGGTCATGGCACTCGGCATCACCTTTGGCATCGGCGTTCAATTGCATACCGTACTCCTCGTACTCCTCCCGCTCATGCTCCTTGCCGCAATTGCCTACTCGATACGATTCGACCGGAAGGCGTGGTTAAAGTGGCTTGCGATTGTCACAATCGCGCTCATATTGAATACGGGGCAAATCATAAGTGAACTCCGCACCGGTTTCAAGAATACCGGGTATTTCTTCAGTGTGCTCGATGACCGGTCTCCGCACGAAGGCGCCGGGATGACGGAAAATCTCGCCCTGGATGCCGTCTGTCACGCTCAGGCAGATGCGCTCTTCGTCTCGTCTTTGCCGGCAACCGACGACACCTGCGCACCCCTCACAAGTTTCCGATACTCGCTCGGCGGCTATGCGGACCGGACCTCGTATGTCTTCTTCCTCACAAGTATCTCCTTCGGATTCGGCTTGTTCGTCCTTGGGAACGCGCTCCTCGCCTTCCGATTGAAAAAGGAACAGGACTTGCGAAAGAAGGTCTTTCTCGGAGCCGTACTCCTCTCTAGCATCCTTACCTTCGTAGTGATGCTTCCCGTCGTCGGTCACAATGGACAGGTGCGCTATTTGCTTCCCATCATCGCCGTTCCATTCTTCTCGCTCGGTCTGATGGCGGAATATGTTTCGGAAAAATTTTCCAAACAGGGAATCGTCCGTCGAGTCCCGATCGTCGTTTTAGGCATCCTCGTCTTATTCAATCTCTCCACGATCGTCTCCGAGGCAAAGCGTCATGCGGCCGGAGTCCGAAGCGACGCACAGTACGTGGTATGGGATGAACTCGAGGCCGTCCGCGATTCGATCGTCACCCGCTCATCGCCACGGCAGGAAGCCTATCTCTTCGGCGGACAGAAGTACCTGCAAAATTACTACAAACCCCTCGCCTACGCTTTGTCCCTACGGGGATTCACACTCCAACGAAGTCTCCGGCATATCGAGGATGTCCCTGCCGGCGCACCGGTCTTCTTCATCGCCCAAAGTCTGGAAAACCCGAAGAAATCGGAATATGATGCCCGACCGGAAGATCTCGACCTGACCATCGAAAGCTACGAGCGCATCGGAAACCTCGGGTTATACAAGCTCCAGCACTGATCAATGGTTTCCGAAGGTTTAGCCTTCGGAAGAACGGCGCTACGCCCTAAATCTACACGACTTCAAAGAAGGTTTGGATTTAGAGCCTATCCGTTAGGGTCTCCGTCACGAGCTGCGCGATCTTCGAGCGGAAAGGCGGGTAACCAGCGGAGCCCTATCTGTAGATAAGGCGACAAGGGGTACACGCGTTTACGCCGAAGATCGTAGGCGCAGTAGGTATGTTCCTAACGGATAGGCTCTTAGGAGACAGAAGATTTTTTCGGACGACGGTGACGCATGAAAAGCGCGACGACGACCAGAACAAGCACGCTGACAGAGCCCCACGTCCAAACCGTGCTGGGAAATCCGTTCCCAGTCGGAGCATTTTCATCGGTCACTTCCCCTGATTGGGTTCCGGCGTTCGAAGGAACGCTCATCTGATCATTGTTCGTCGGAGTGACTTGCAACGGTGCTGTCACAACAGGTTGCGTTTCCGTACTGAGAGGGTCTTTGCTAGACATTCTCCGTTTCGTTTTGACGGCAATCAACTTGTCGTTCGGAATAACAACCTTGACAACCTTACTCTTGCTTATCTCTTTTCCTGCATCATTCCGAGCGATCACTTCATAATAATAGGTCTTGCCGGGTTCGACGTTCTTGTCGATATAGGTCTTGTCGTTCCTCTTCTGCTTTGCGAGACGCGAATTGCTATTTTTAGAGAAATGCTTTTTTGTACCGCGGTAAATCAGCACTTCCGAGATAGCATCCCCTTTCGCTTTCCAGATAAGTTTGACGTCCTTGGTTGCCGGACGATACTCCGCCGCAAGATCCTTAATCGTACCAGATGTGGTTGTGGTGGTTGTGGTTGTGGTGGTTGTGGTTGTGGTGGTTGTGGTGTCCGAAACAGTCGCCGTCCAACTACCCGAAGCAAGCTCGTTGCCAGCGAGATCATGCGTACTCATCATACTTCCACCATCGGCATGGGTAGTATAGGTTACTATCGGCGTGACACCAAGGTCTGAATTCGTTCCCTCGGTAAACCGCAATAAGAGAATATTGTCATTGACAACGCTGCCGGTACCGATAGATTCACCAGAATAGCCAGTGACATCCCAATTGTCATACGTTCCTAAGTTTAGTCGACCATCATCGATGGCTTCCGATAAGGTCAGCTTGATGGCGTCGATCTTGCCATTACCATCCATATCCTGCGTTTCAGCTTTGGTCACCGTTGGTACGGTCTTGTCTCCTGCCAGGGTGTTGCCATCGGTCCATGTGTCGAAATGAGCACTGTGCCCAAGTCCGTCCTGGAGCGTACAGTCGATTGGCAGATGTCCCGCCGACCAATCGGGGTTAAATGGACTATTGCCCGGTGCAAAGGAATACCAAATCGTATAGGTAGAATCACTATTGTTCTGAGAATTTCCCGAGGAATCGACGCCGTTCACAGTACAATCACCCACGTCAAATACAGCAGGGTCGAGTAGGGCGGGATCAACCGTCACAATGATCTTCACTGCATCATCGAGCGTAGCTGGATCAATCACAGCAAATTTCCCGGGCGCCGGCGAAGAAAGCGTGACCGACAAGATGGAACTATCGTTATTCCCATGGGCAGTCGGAGTACCGAAAAAAGAAAACAGGGAGAATATACCGAAGAGAAACATCGAGGAAATGATGTTCTTCTTTGATACTCCGATCCTCCCAGCAAAAAACTGCTGGGACTGTCTCGTATTATTCATACTTATTTTGCGTAAGAGGATGTACATATTCATAACCTGCTATTATACTCTTTTCCGCAAAAAAGTCAATCCTCTTTTCTTCCCTTATTAAAGCACTTTTTTTGGAAAAAGTAAAAAAATCGGTTCTAATACCATTTCTAAGAAACTCCTTCCCTCTATCTCCCTGCCCGAAATGCTATCGTTGCAGACGGGCAGGAAGACCGCCTCATAGGGAGTGAATTATTGAGAAATGGTATAGAAGCGGTTCCGAAGGTTTAGCCTTCGGGATATTGTGTTTCCGGCATATATACTACGGCACTGGTTCCCGATTAGGTGGCTGAGATTCCCTCTCTGGTGCTAAGATAAGCACAAAATCGACGTTTTATTTATTATAAAGTAAAAATGCTCAATCCGCAGTCACAAATCCCCCTCGCTCCCCCTTCCCGAAAGGGG
>CAITOC010000025.1 GCA_903893925.1 Candidatus Moraniibacteriota bacterium | reverse complement strand
ACGTTCATGATACCGACCCCACCCACCACAAGCGAAATCGAGGTGAGTGCCACAAGCAGGATCGAGATCGTCCCGACGACGTCACCCAGAGTCTGCTGCGCCTCACGCGTCGACGTGACGGCGAAATCGTCGCGCGCCGGGTCGGTGATGTCGTGGTCCTTGCGCAAAGTGCGTGTGATGAGGTCGACCGTCTCTGTCTCACGAGCCGGGTCGGACATACGAACGGAAATCATCTGCACGTGATCAACGCCGAGAACCTTTTTCTGCAATGTCTGCACCGGTATGTATGCCATCGCGTCGAGGTCGAGGAACGCCGCCGCACCGCGCTTGGCCAGGACCCCGATCACACGGTAGCGCTCTCCGCGGATCGTCACGTCCTCCCCGATAGCATTCTGATTTCCGAAAAACGTCTGCCTGATCCCGTATCCGAGCACGATGACGCGAGCCAGACTGTCATCCTCCTCGGGCGCATAGAACCGACCCTCCGCGAGTTTCGCATTCGTATCGACCGACATCTCATTCGGACCAGCCCCGAAGAGCATGACCTGTTTGCCGATAGCCCCGTAGGTCGCACGTTCTTGGCCGATGATGCCCGCATAGGAAGCGAGTATATTCGGCAATTTGTCGATTTTCTTTTCATCGGCGAGTGTCAGTGTCGTGATCTGGATACCCTGTGCGATACCGCCCGAGTTCGCCGTCGAAGCTTTGCCGGTATTGGGTACCTTGATCTCGACTTGTATGAGATCGGTCCCGAACGTCTGCACCATGTTCACGATATAACTCTTCACTCCGTCGCCGAGCGACATGATGACGACGACCGAGAACACGCCGATGACGACCCCGAGAAGCGCAAACACCGTCCGGGCCTTGTGTGAACGTATGGTCCGGACCGCGAAGAGTACGGGGCGCAACAATGATGTTCCTGGAAGCCGCATGGGATCGTTCAGTAACGGTCAACACCTCACTAGAAAGAGGTTTCCTTCAGACGACGGAAGAACGGGATGACCGTCCGCGATATGATACGGATAAGGATAAGAAGCGCGATGAGCGCGAACGAGAACGCATAGATGGCCCGCATCCAGCCTTCCTTGGAATCCGTCCCGCTCATGAATCCGTGCAGGAGGAAAATCGGATACGCCGCGAAACTCACGGAGTGGACGATCCTCCAGACTTTCGGCGGCATCTTGGTCCGGAGTTCCGCCGTCAGGATAAGGATGATGATAAGATAGAACGCGATCACGCCGAGCATGACCGGGATGCGTGTGTCGAATCCGGCGCTCGACGTGAGTCCTTGCCGGTTGAACAGGTACGGGACGAGCGCCTCGGCGAACGTGAGCCGGATGAATCCGTCGAAAAGGAAGCTCGCGAAATGGACGATGACCGCGATAATCGAGGCAAGCGACAGTGCCCGATGAAACTCGTAGGAATCCGCCCCGGGTATGATCGTCAAGAACGCCCGGGAACTCATGACCAACCCGAACGCTACGGATGCCGTCAGCAGAATGAGCGCGAGTATACCCGCTGCCCTACCGAAATACCACGGAAATTTCTCAGGGGCTCCGAGAATACCGGGATTGGAAAAATTCTTCGCATGAGGAACGGAGTCCGAGGGATCGAGCGGGTTCGTCCCGTTGAGGACTTCCTGCCCGTCGGAAACACCATCTCTGTCGGTGTCGGGATTGTTCGGATCGGTATGATAGATTTGGATTTCGGCCTGGTCGGTCAGACCGTCCGCATCGGTATCCTTCACCGCGGCAGAGGCAGTCAGAGAATATGAAAACAGCATCGCCGTAAACAACAGGGAGGGAAGGAGGTATTTCGGAAATCGGTTACGTCGTTTTTTCATCAAACACATAAGGACTCATAAAGGAAGTATACACCGTATTCCCGTCCGTTGTCACCAGAAACGTAGGGATCCCACGCTCTTCGGCAAACGTGATCGCTCGTTCACGGCCAAGAATACACAATGTTTTTGCGAGCACTTCCGCCCGAAGCACGGATGTGCCGACCACCGTCGCCGAAAGAATATCGGTCGTGGCGCTTTTCCGTGTCCGGGGATCGATAAGGTGATGTCGGGATTCCCCTTCAACCGTCCATCGTCTTCGATCTGTCCCGGAAGTGGTCACCGCCCGATCCGAAAGGGTCAGGAGCGCAACTCGGTCCGTCTTGCCCGAGCTATCGGCGATATCGATCGCCCAGTATCCGTACCCATGTTCCGCGTCGCCACCGGAAACGAATATGTCCCCGCCGGCATCGACGATGAAGTCCACATTCCCCCGATCACGAAGCATTTGGGCGACCTGGTCGACCGCATACCCCTTGGCGATACCGCCGAGGTCGATTCGAAGCCCGGCCGGCTTGCGGACGATCCCCGTCCCCGTATCGATCGAAAGTGCATCGAACGAAAACCGTTCTTTCTGATCCCCTGCTAACGGCGCACCAAACGACTCCGCTCCGAAACTTCCGGTATATCCCTCGTACTCAAGGTCCGAAAGGATTGATGGATCAAAGATACCATCGGTTTCCCGATACAATGAGAGTGCCTCTGAAAGAATCGTCGCCATCCCGGTCGAGACCTTGATTTCCGAAGTCACGTTGAGCTTCGAGAGTTCACTGTCTTCCTGGAACCGACTGAAACGTCGACTGATATCACGGAACATATCGAACGCGTCCGATAGATCCCGGTTCAGGTCCGCTTCATTTCGGGTCTCGGAGACCAGCTTCACGAAGACATCGGTCCGCATGATCTCACCACGGACCTCACGCTCAACGACCCTCATACGCGTCGATAATGCCGTTCCCGTTCAGGTCCGTATTCGTTTCGGAATAGGTGAAATCATCCTCGCCAGGATGCCGGTCGAACGCATCCGGGACGGAATCGCCATCCGAATCGGTGAAATAATCCTTCTGCGGACGTTTCGGATCGGGATCGATCGCATCCACCAAGCCGTCGCCGTCGGTATCGGTCTGATATTCCTGTGGCGTCACCGTCTCGACCTTCGACACCTGTTTGGTTACATACTGGGTCACATAGGTTGTCACAGTCCTGGACCCGCCGCCACCATCGTCATCCCCACCACCTTCCCGTTCGCCCCGCTCGCCAAAAACCGGCCGTGCAAAAAATGAAAATATCGATATCGAAACGATTATCGCTGGAATGACTAGGGATTTTCGAAAGTCTTGCGACATATACGGTCATTAGGAAGTCTTGGTCACGCGGGTCGTCACCGGCACCTGTACCGGGACAGTCTCATTCACGATTTTGGTCACCTGTTGTTGTCCTGCCTTTACGAGGTCTGGCTGTTTCGCAGTAAGATCATTGTACTGCGCTTTGGCGTCCGTCATCATTTTGCGATTCTGTTCCCGCTCCGCTGCCAGACTGTCATAATATCTCTGTCTCGTCTGATCCGACGCACGGAGTTGCTGATACAGGTCCCCGAGTTGGGAATCCTGCGAACCGGTCCGTTTCCGCTCCTCCATGAAAAGCACGGCAAAAAGCGCGGACGCCAGTATGACGACCGTAACCGCTATAACCGCAAATCTGATTTCCCAAGATCGTTTCATAAACATTCACTTGCGTATATGACTATCCTTATACCATATTAACTGAATCACTGTTACGTTTCGAAGTTCGCCCCGGCATTCGCGGGGCGAACTCCTCTGATGGCGCGATATACATCAAATCAAGTTATTTCGGTATTACACCCTACTGACTATCATGAGGATCGCGTGACACGAGTAGCTTTCGGTACCGTTACCCGAGACAGAGGAGCGGTCTTCGTCGGAATAGACGTCGGATTTGAGGCTGCAATTTTCTGTTTTTCGACCCGCACTACGAAGAAAATCGCAACACAAAGTATCATTGCCGAACCGGATGCCACGATCAATAGTATTCCGTTTATTCGCTTCATAAAATCATTCAACCGTTATCCTATCGTTCCGATATATTCTTCATGGTACCAGAAAAGGACCGTTTTGCGAAGCGAGCTTCCGGGAGATCATCAACTTTCAGCAACAAGACTTTCGGTACTCAGAGACGCTTCCCGACCCCGGTCTTTCCCGTCCGGTGTACGGTCTTATAGCAAATGAACTGAATCATTGTTGCGTTCGGGAGTTCGCCCCGGCATTCGCGAGGCGAACTCCTCTGGCAGCGATATACAACAAATGAATATATTTCGGCATTATTTCACAGCATTCGGATCATTTTTTTACGATGTTCGCGTCGTGCGGGAAACAGTGGGTGCGACAACCTGTGGCGTCGACGTCGTTCCGGAGGCTCCGGAAGAGACCGCCTGAGTCACGGTGTTCGTCTCCGCCGACACGGGTTTTGTCGATGTCGATTTTGATGGCGTAGTCGTGGTCGGCATCGAAACGCTCGGCTGACTCGCCGTTATAGTGCTCGACGACCCCCCGGGAATCACGAAGAAGTACACGGCCACGAATATGGCCACGAACGTGACACCGGAAAAGACGGTGATGAGAAAATTTTTCATAGTTGCCCATTAAAAGGTTACCGATCGCGAAATTTCCATTCGCAGATATGATACGATTCCGACGCGTTTCGGTTTTCACCGCACGATAGGTCGCCGGTCAAATATTCACAAAAAGGCTTTTATAAAGGAAAAAACTCGGTCACCATCATCACGGACCTATTTCGAGAACGTGAACGTGTCGACCAATGTCCCGTCGACGTCGAACAGTCGTACCGTTATCTCGCCGCCGCTCACGTCCACCATGACGAAGTCATAACCCTGATGGTAGTACGTCACCTGATTGCCGATGTTCACGAACTGCTTTTCGGTCGCGTCCGTATTACCGATGATGAACTGGCGGATATCGTTCTTCGCGGTCGGGAAAATATCGGGTCCGATATCCTCCCTGGAATAGATATGTTCGTGTCCATTGAAGACCGCCGTCACATCGTGTCGGTCCAATACGGACCACAGTGCGTCGCGTTGTTCGGGTTTGGTGTCCAGACTCTGGCCGACTTTGTAGCTCATCGGGAACGCCGGCTCATGGTAGAAAACGAACGCGTTCCGCTTCGTATTCGCGGAAAGGTCTTTCTCCAGCCAGTCGAGTTGTTCCTGACCGATCTCGTGTTCTTTCGGTTTTTCGGTATCCAAGACGACGAAATGAGAATTGCCGACATCGAACGAATAAGCCATCTCCTCGAATCCGGACGGGCCGTTCTCGGGAAGGGTGAAGAAACTTCGCCATGCCTTGTCGGCTGCCGCCTTGTGTGCCGCGCTGTTTCCCACGATCCGGTCATGATTCCCGACGACCTCGTACGTTACCGGGAGCAGCGGCTTGGCGATATTCTTCCACATCTTGTAGTTCATGCACTTGTCACTCGTATTGCAGCCCTGTATCAGGTCTCCGACCGTCATGACGAATGTCGGATGCAGTTTCACGATGCTGTTGATCGCCTTTTGGAAGGATCCCGTATTCCCGGGAAAATTGAACATCTGCGTATCTCCCAGAACCGCGAATGAGAAGTGCTCGGGGTCGCTCGGCGAAATCGCTGAGTTTCCGGGTCCCACGCCGGGAGATTCGTCTTTGATCCAGGAGAGGTACGCGTTCCTAACGTATGTGGTCGTCCGGTTATATGCGGTATTCCATCGTTTGTCGACAGCATTCCTGACGGAGTGCATGAAAAGATACGCGCACAAAAAGCCTATCGCGAAGATACCAACAGCAAGCAGGCCTAGTTTTTTTCGTTCTGACATGAGGATAATCTTAACGGATGAATCGTCCCGACGAGATATATCTTTGTTCACCGACTGAAGCCTGGCACGTCCCTGGTCTCGTCCTATGCTCATTCATACCGCAAGGCCTCGATCGGCGGTATCTTCGACGCCTTCCAGGCCGGATAGAGTCCGAACAGGATCCCGATAAGGAACGAGACGATAAAGCCGATGGCAATCGACGACCCCGGCACGATAAACTGCCAGTCGTATCCGAGATTCGGGATGATAATCGAGGCGAGGAATGCGATACCGACGCCGAAGAGTATTCCGACAAGCCCCCCGAATCCGGCGACGACTCCCGATTCGATCAGGAACTGGACCATGATATGGTACGGTTGTGCGCCGACCGCCTTGCGCAGTCCGACCTCGCGGATACGCTGATTGACCGCGATGAGCATCGAATTCATGATGCCTATTCCCCCGACCGCAAGCGAGATCGAGGCGATCGCCGTCAAGAAATATTTCAGCACGTCCGTCACGCTCGAAAGCACCGCAAGCGCCTGATCGGTACTCCGAATCGAGAAGTCGCTCTCCTGTCCCGTCTCGAGTTTATGCCGGTCGCGGAGCAGGGTCTCGATATCCGTCTTGGCCGTATCCATGTTTTTCAGATCATCCACTTTGCCACGGACAAAGTTCAGGTAATCGATGCCGAGGAGCAGTTTCTGGGCGGTCCCGAGCGGAACATAGACCAAATCGTCCGGATTCGAAAACGTACTCCCACCGCGAGAAGCGAGCACTCCGACGACCCGGAACGGAATCTTCTTGATAATAACAGTCTCTCCGATCGGATTCCCGTTCGGGAACAGGTCGTTCGCACGCGTCGAACCGAGCACGGCGATACGGGCCAGGTTCATTTCCTCTTCCGAAAAAAAGAACCTTCCTTCAGCGACTTCCATGTTCTCGACCGAGACGACCTCGGGCGAGACACCCTGATAACTTGTCTGAAGTGTCACTCCCGGTGACTCGATGGATGCCGAGCCTGACACGTATCCGCTCGTCGCGACAAGATTCGGCACATT
>CAITOC010000024.1 GCA_903893925.1 Candidatus Moraniibacteriota bacterium | reverse complement strand
CGCCGTGGACGAAGACGTCGTCGAGAGTTGCTTTCTCGTACGCGTTTCAAGATAAGTCTCATAGCTCGACTGCCCAGACGCCGATACATATCCCGACGCAGCTGATCGGCTTCTCAAAGTAGTCGAATAGAAATTGTCCATCGCCGAAGAGACATTCGTTTCCGGCTGAGAATAGAGATAATCCTGCCAGTTTGTGATAACCTGCGATGTCCCCACCGAAGATCCGCCAACCAGGCTTGCAACCCTGGTGTTCATAAGAGTGATCGCTGTCGATTTCAACGTCACGAGAAGAACGCCGTTTATCTGATCCTGGATTTTCGTCAACGTCTGCGACAAAATCGCCGCACCGATAGCAGCTCCCCAGACATCAGCACGGGCAGGAGGGACCGCTACGAGAGAAAACAGGAAAACAGCCATCATCATCACGGTTCGGACTCCTCCAACCACCCTGTTTTTCATAGGACGCTTCATGACATTTCCTGTCTAGAGATCAATAGGAATCTGATCGATCTGATATTTCGACAACTGCGTCTGCACTTCCGAAACGAACGAGATCATGACATTCAACAATCCCTGGGATTTCGACAATGATTTCATGGTTCCTATCGGATCGTCCTGTGACGAAGTCGCGACCTCGTTTTTCAAAGTGGACGCGTATGTCGCCAGCTGCAACGCTTTCACGTGGATATCCATCATCTGTTGCGGAACTTCCACGGCCTGGATCTCTTTCAGCATCTTATCCCCGTTCGCGGTCAGGTTTTGGAGTTGGGAATAGTTCCCCATCGACATTGACGTGATGGCATCGCTCACATAGCTCTGAGCCATACTGGTCAATTCATCCTGCGTCTTGAACTGTTTGGGAGAATTGTTCGCAAAAATATATCCGATTGTCGTCAGGTATTCTATAACATCCTGTCTAATATGTTCTTGTTTTTTTGCCTTCGAAAGATTCCCATATGACTGATCCTTGACCAGAATCGTACTCTTATCTATTTCCGGCAAGACGATTCCCGTCGAATCATTCCCCGTAATCTGTTGGGAAAGAGAATCGAGATCACTCAAAGAAACTGCGGCTGTTCCGTCTGATCCCGTGCTCGCATTCTTCACGACGGCAGCGATCTGTTGTGACGTTTGTTCCGTGATATTATCACCGCCCCTCCCTGTCGCGGCCGTTCCCGCAGGCGAAACAACTGATTGGTTGACTATCTTGTCACCGGGAGCTTTCTTCAAGGGGTCGTATCCTGAACGGACTTCGACACCATCGGAGTAACCGTCTCCA
This sequence comes from Candidatus Moraniibacteriota bacterium, assembly GCA_903893925.1. Lineage (GTDB taxonomy): Bacteria > Patescibacteriota > Minisyncoccia > Moranbacterales > UBA1568 > JAAXTX01. Next base: position 14,121 of record CAITOC010000024.1, on the reverse strand, counting down.
TCCGTATCGGGATTGTTTGGATCCGTTCCATAGATCTTCTCTTCCGCATTCGTCAATCCGTCATGATCCGAGTCTTCTGTAATATTGTATCCGCCCATCTGATCCGCCGCTGACACAAAAAACACCACTCCAAAAAAAAGGAGGGTGAACAGCATAAAGAAATCCGTCTTTACCCCCTTGCGAACATGCTTACTCACACAAAAATGCATAGTATGATTTTTTTTCATTATATCATTTTTTATCAATAGCCACAACATGAATCTAAAATGACTTCATAAGCAACGACTGACGTCTTTTTTTGCCTTCATTGCCCATCCATCTTTCAAAGTTAATTCATAAAGTACTATAACATATAATATAAAATAAGTCAACTTCTTTTGTTTGTGGTCGACACTTGGTTCGAAGATCATCCCGATTCAGAAAAACTTGAAAGCCAAACTGTTTTCTACAAGTTATTCAATCTTTTCACGTGAAACAATTTTAAATCACATCTAAAATAACTTATACGAAATACTAGAGCAGGCATTCCTCATGTAACAATTTGATTAAAAAAATATAATAAGGGTTTTTTTGCTAGTAAAGTAAATTGTCCTTTCATATGTTTTATGTGAAACAATCAATCATATTTCCCATAAATGGGAAATATTCCGTTTTGAACATTATCATTCACGTAATATAAGATTGTTTCACGTGAAATATCAAATAAAAAAATATAGCGATCTTAAAAAATGAAAAGTCTTCTTCATAAGTTACTTAGTATTAATTATAAAATACATCTTAGATCCTATTTTTGGTTCATTATTAGAAAATCGAATTACTCAAATGCGACATAAAAATGATAGAATTTTGTTTCACGTGAAATAATATAGAAAGTTATTGACATAATCAAGAATACGTTTTATAATAAATCTTTTATAGAAAAGGTACCAAAAAATAGATGTTTGACGAACCTTTGTTTTACCTCTATCATGCTCATAGTAATAATGGGCCTGTAGCTTAGTTGGTAGAGCGCCTCCATGGCATGGAGGAGGTCAGGAGTTCGAGTCTCCTCAGGTCCACACGAATCTACTTTGAGTAGCCTTCCGAAGAGAATCCTACGGCTATCGTGTTCACATCATAAACGCCGCCCCAATAGCTCAATGGATAGAGCGAATCCGTCCTAAGGATGAGATCTAGGTTCGATTCCTAGTCGGGGCACACTATAAAGCGGACGTCTTTCCCTTTGACAAATTCTCGGTCTTCCTTCAGTATGGGAAGATTCATCGTTTCAAACATATGTCTCATCGGATTCTACAAATAAATGGCCTGATACGGGAACATTTGGGAAATATCTTCCTTCGCGAAGTTAGTTTCAAGGTTGGTACGCTCGTAACCATAACAAAAGTAGATACGAGTGCAGACCTTCGTCATTCGAGGATTTTAGTAAGTGTTTTTCCTGAGACAGAGTCGGTCTATGCTCTTAAGACTTTGGAGCATGAAAAAGGAGCAATCCAAAAGGCCCTCCATAGAAAGCTCCACATGAAACCCCTTCCGGTTATCTCATTTCATTGTGATCCGACCGGAGAAAATGCGGATATCATAGAAAAACTCCTAATAGAGCTTAGATAAAGCTTTTTTCTGAGTTGTACACAGGTTATGCTCGACTATAGCAAGGAATTTCGAAATCTCGGTTATGTTTTGAGAAACGCAGAAAAGATTCTCCTCTTCGCCCATTCAAGACCGGACTCCGACACAGTCGGTGCAAATATTGCTCTCCAAGAATATATTCGCTCTCTCGGAAAACATGCAGATATTGCCTGCGACGATCTTTTCCCCGATTTTGCAAAAAAACTCTTTCCAGAGGCTTCTTTTGTCAATCCAAATCTCATAAAAATCGATTCATACGATGTCATAATTGCTTCCGATAGTATCAATAGGGGATTCGACAAGATCAGGGAATGTATCGACGAAAGTAAGGTTATCGTACTCATAGACCATCATCCGACAGAGGACCCTCGTGGAGATATTGTCATCGTCGACATCGGTTTTTCTTCAGCTTCTGAAATCGTTTTTTGGTTCCTTCACAACGAGGGCATCCGGATAAGCCAAAAAATCGCGACTGCTCTTTTACTCGGTATCCTTGGCGATACGGGGAATCTTCAACATTCTTCGACGACGCCGGATACGTTTTCGGCGGCGGCGGCACTCATACGAAGCGGAGCGCAATTGCCGAAGATTACCACGAGTGTTTTTTCCAATAACAAGATTTCCACACTCAGACTCTGGGGCCGGGCGCTGTCGAGAGCAAAAATCAACCCGATAAGCGGGATGATCTACTCAGCAATCACCAAAGAAGACATAGAAGAGCTGGGGAATCCTTCGACGGAAGACCTCTATATAGCGTCGGCGCTCTTAAATAACGTTCCAGATGCGAAGTTTTCTCTGCTCTTCTATCAGATTACGCCGGATGCCGTACGAGGAAGCCTTCGGACGGAACCCCATAAAGGTATCGACGTATCAAAAATCGCACAGTCTCTCGGTGGAGGCGGGCACAAATATGCGAGTGGATTTGAAATCCCTGGGAAAATCGTCGAGGTTTCAGATGGCTGGGAAGTACGGTAATCGACAGACTGAACCGATATGAACGAAACCGTGAGAGGCATTAAATCCAAGCTGCTTTTCGACCTTAATGAGCGAATGGCCCTGTCCTGCATCTGCCCGCTCAAAGAAACAGCGAACCGAGCTGTGCCCGGAGATGGAAACGCCGATGCGGAGATCATGCTTATCGGTGAGGCGCCTGGAAAAAGTGAGGACCTTCAGGGTGTGCCGTTCGTCGGGGCGGCGGGGAAGTTTCTCGACGAGATGCTGACCTCGATTTCGCTGAAACGCGACGACATCTTTATCACGAATATCGTAAAATATCGCCCTCCGGACAACCGCGACCCACTACCGAAAGAAATCCTTGATTGCGAGGAATGGCTACATGAACAGATCGGTATCATCAATCCATTACTCATCATCACGCTCGGGAGACACTCCATGAATCATTTTTTTCCGGACAAGCTTATCTCGGAAGCTCATGGGAAAGCATATCGACGGGAATTTCCAGCCGGACGCAGCCAGACATTCTATACGTTGTACCATCCCGCCGCGGCTCTTTATAACGGAGGCATGCGGGAAACTTTGAAACAGGATTTCCTTCGCATACCGAAGGTGCTTGATGTGATACAAAGCGGTGGACAAGAAGGGGATAACTCATAAATTGCCTGGCTTCTGCCGTTTTCGTTGACGCTCCTGAGTGATTCTGGTACCTTATGTTTACTTGCACCACGCATATCTTGTGCTCAAGGAACGTATTTCGTGAACTGTAAGTGACAATTGGTCCGATGGCCGAGTGGTTAGGCACGGGTCTGCAAAACCCTTCACGGCGGTTCAATTCCGCCTCGGACCTCAGTTATATTTTTTGCATAGCTCATCGCCGCGGTGGTGGAACTGGTAGACACAGGAGACTTAAAATCTCCCAGCCCAAAAGCTATGCGGGTTCGACTCCCGCCTGCGGCACCCTAAACAAGTCACTATCAAGCATGAAAAAAGGCAGCCGAGCATTCTCAGCTACCTTTTGATTTGTTCTAAATATCCGGATATGCGGAATGATACCTCCCAATAAGATCATTGTTTTCCGAAACAATTTTCTCCAGGTACAATACGTCATCAAGAAGGCTACGCACTATCGCCTTATCTGTTTCAGAGTTCTTCATCTTAGCACGTATAAATTCCAATAATGCACTAAGTTGCATTTTCCCGCCAACTATTTCCTTTCCCATTCGTCTCACGGACTCAAAATCGTACTTTGAATACAGATTCGTGTAGAACATTTCCGTATTTTTGGCGAATTTTTGTCTTCGGGCGATTAACTGCTTATAAGCCTTCATAGAAAGCGGAAAATGATCTGAGTCCCGCTCCTGGCTGTGAACGTGTAAATACTCAATTACCTCCTGCCCATATATGAGGTTCTCCGTTTTCCAACGTGTGCGCTCTCCGTCGAGAATCTCATGTAAAAGAGCACCTCTTCCTTCCTCTTTCAGCTTTTCTCGGCTTATTTTACTTTTATATAATTGATTCCGATGCGATGTCTTTACGCCATGGTCCAGCTTTCCCTCCAAAAGCGGATCATTATCGTAAACATCACAAATCAACCACTGACGGCTATGCTTCACCTTCTTTGTATTTAATGTCACATCGATGAATGCAACAAACGAACGATTAACGGGAGATGGGCCCTGCCGAACTCTTACAAAATTACAGTCATCATAGTTTCCAATATCGATTGTTCTTTGCAACGCCTCAGCCGCAGCCTTAAGAAGTGCTATCGCTAGCAAATGAACACCGTCTTCTGAAGCGTTCTCTGAATTCGAACGAAATAGTAATTTCTGATCAGAGTCCATCCAAAGAATACCGCCGAGTTTTTCGACATATCGCTTGAAGAACCGTTTAACCAAGTGCTCGAATTTGTACATCTCTTCCTCCGACGCGGTATCAAGTATATCTCCGAATCGAAGTGTCTCATTTTCCAGCTGTTCTCTGTCATTTTTATAGCTGACCGCACCGTCATATCTTTCCGTATACCCCGCCTTGATCGCGAGCTCTTCGAGGAGCGCAGAGTCGCCGGCTTCAAGCGCATCGAGGTATTTCTGCAGTTCGTCATTTCGTGTCATTTCAACTCCTGTTTTTTGTAATGTTTTGGCAGCCGAGTGTTCTCAGTTGTTTTTGTTGCCGTTTCACTTTTCCGGGTAGGCAAATTGGAAACGTCTAATCAGTCTTGTTAGTTTCCGTTCATCTTCGTCTGTAGTTTGTAAAGCGATGCATTCATGAAGTTCGGATAAGTCAGCCTTATTAAGATTCTTCCAATTCGAAATTGCAAATCTGCCATGCTTCTGTTTTATCCATCTTTTCAGCCTTCTCAAAGCCCGTCTTACATACTCAGGGTCGTGAGAGTGCCTATTTTTCGCTTTCCATGTCTCAAGGTTCCTTTGATGTTCCTCAATAAGATTTTCATACCCACCCTTTGAAAGAGGAAATAGATCGGAATCTCGACCTTGGCTGAGGTCATAGAGATATTCGACTGCCTTCCGTCCACAAACGAGATTTTCACACTTTTTAGAGACCAGAGTTGCGTTTGCAAGCTCCCGTCGAAAACGTGTGTGTTCGTAAGGGCCGTTGGCCTCCACGTCATCAGCTATTCTAACGAATTTTACACTCGAACCCACCCGCAATAGGTTCATCCACAATGAGCAATTCTTATCGTACACGTCGAGAGCGAAGTTTCTAAGAAAGCGACTATCTTGGGAATTATCCACATTGGAAAATATGAATGAAACGAAGGAGCGCTTAAAGGGGGCGGGCCCTGGCCGAAACCGTATAAAGTCACCAATTGTCCAAAAGTCACAAACTTGACTCAGGTGCACACGCACCATCAGAAGAAGCATTTCCACGCGAGAGCGCCAGCGTTCTTTCATTTCGATATTTATAGCTAGACTCGGTCGCAATAACGCACAATCGACTACATCAAGCTCAACGTCCCTTCCAAGCGTTTCTAGAAACTGTTTTCTCGATTCGCAAAATATATCCCATTCTTCGTTGGATATGTCGACGTCCTTTTCCACCTTACTATTGATTATTGCGTAGTCTGTTTCCATCTGAATCCTAGCCAGATGAAATTGCAACAGCCTATCGTCCTTTTTCACATACCCCGCCTTGATCGCGAGTTCTTCGAGGAGCGCAGAGTCTCCGGCCTCGAGCGCATCGAGGTATTTCTGCAGTTCGTTTTCCATTACAGTCTCCTGATTTGAATTGTTGATGAACCTGATTCAGAAAGAAGATGTAACATATTCTCCCTTTATGAATCACGTCATCATACACCCGAATCAAGTCTTTGTCAACAGATTTTGACGACATTAATACGCTTTGATAGACTGTGTACGGAAACGACGACAGTAATATTCGCTTTGGCAAAGGCTATCCGGATATCTGTCTTGAGTTATAGATAAAAATCGACGTGAATATATATGCATGCGCAACTTGAAAAACTCGGATTCAGTGCAGAGGAAGCGAAAGTGTTCCTGGCCGTCTTGGAAGAGGGTCAGTGCACGGCCGGACCGATCGTGAAGCGGACCGGCCTGCATCGGCAGATCGTCTATGATACGCTTGCGAAACTGAAAGCGCGGCATTTGGTCAGCGAAACGGTGAAATCGAACCGCAAGAACTGGACCGCTGCATCGCCGTCCGTGATCTTGAAAGAAATCAAGGTGAAAGAGGCGCTCGCAAGCGAGATTCTGCCGGACCTCCTATCACTCAAGCAACGCTCGGAGCATCGGCAGGAAGTACGAGTGTTTGAAGGAGTTGAAGGATTCCAGGCCGTCCACATGGAGAATATGAACGCACAACCGAAAAACTCGATCGTCCCGGTCATCGGCGCGACCGGCTGGGACTGGGCCACTGTCATGGAGAAAGCGCATTGTCTGAAAAAATACGAGAAGCTCCGAATCGGAAAAGGAATCAATCACCATCTCATCTTCTTTCAGCGGGAAAAAGAGAATACACTCAGACTTGTAGAGACGCACTATGCCGACCAGCCGACAGAATCGCAGCGGAAGCATCGATTCCTACCCGACGAATTTGAAAGTCCCGTCGGCATTCAGGTCTGGCACGACAATGTCACGCTCATCATCTATTCCGATCCACTGCTCATCATACAGATCAAAAACGACCTCGTCGTGGAAAACTTTCAAAAATACTTCGACATCCTGTGGAAAATCGCGGGGGAGTAGGTAATTTTCAGATCCATATTGTCTTGGTATAATGAAACCGGACCGGAAACGGCTTTTGTGGGAGATATTCAGGACGCCAGTACGTGCAATCTCTTAACCCAAAAGCTATGCGGTTCGATTCTCTCCTGTAACACAAAAAAACGACTCCCTTAAAGGACTGAGAAGCGGCGATAACCGCCTTCGTCAGTGTTCCGTATTGGTGATATTTTTAAAGAATCACCAATAAATCACTCTCATCCAACCGCAACCGTTTCCATCAAAACTACTCTCTACGGGTGATAGAAGGGTGCTTACGCGATATCCTCGAATAACACAGCCATGAGTCTACGTAATGATGTTCCTCTCGTTTCGGTTATCATACGGACCAAAAACGAGGAAGCGTATCTGGCAAGCGTCCTTTCTGCGTATGCCCGCCAAACCTTCAGGGATTTTGAGATCGTGGTAGTCGACGATCACTCATCCGATCGCACGTTGGAAATCGCCAACTATTACGGGTGTCGAATCATAACCGTTCCAGGTGGCCGGTTCTCACATCCATACTCGTGCAATCTCGGAGCAAACGCAGCAAAGGGGGAATACCTGGTCTTCACGAATGGACATTCTATCCCTGCATCGGAAAAATTCCTTCAAAACGGCATTGACAATTTTTCCAATGATCGTGTCGCTGGGATTTTCGCGTTACCACTCTCACACGAGGATGGAACCATCGCCGACAAGCTTATCTATGACCTCGCCGGCTATAGTATCGGCAATTTACGATACCGCATCGACAGTCTTCCTCGCCTTTTCCTAAATCCAAAGCGAAAGCCTCTCGGAATCAGTCTTCTTGGCACAACGAATGCGATACTCAGAAAACGGCTGTGGCAGGAATACCCTTTCAATGAATCGTTCAACGGCGGGCTCGGTGGCGAAGATGCTGATTGGGCATGGCATTTCGTGAGTACCGGTTATGAAATCATCCACGACCCTAAGTTTCGCGTACGGCATTCTCACCACCTCCGTATCAGGGATATTTTCTGGCAATTGCAGAATTGGAGATACATGGTCACGGCTGAAAGGACTCCCGATCGTCAAAGAAAATACTTCTAAGAGAGATACAAAAAATACCCCGGCTTGGGGTATTTTTTTATACAAATTAGTCTAGAATTACTTCCGCGATCAGTGTACGACGGCCGAACGCGAACGCATCACTTTTCGTCCTCATATAGATATCAAAATGATTGCCTTTGATGGCGCCACCGCGATCCTCACAACGGAAGGTCCCGAGGCCGTCGATAGCAAGCCTGACACCAAACGGATAGCTTGGCGGACAGGCAATCGTACGATTTGCTTCAACTTGTAATCCTGAGGCAGTAATGCCGTCAGAATTGCCACACTCGTCGGCGGATGCGGTATAGGCTGATGCGTTGATCTCAAATTTTCCTTTCGGAAGAAAACTCCACTGTTCAAGCTGCTTTTCCTTCCATCGTTCCAGAATTTGATCCTCCGGAGAGAGCGCCGGTTCCGGGATTGAGGCTGGAGCTGATAGATCCTGACCGACTGTCGCAAATGGTTTTATGCCTATGCCCAAGATATTTGCGGCAAAAACGTCTTGTTTCATCGTCCCGTTATTCTCTCTAGATTCCTGTGCTTCGGCGTGAGCGGCATTCGTCCAAACAATCAAAACTGACAGGACGAATGCCCAACGTTTACCACTCATAGTGTGCATATATTGCTTATCCAAGCCCTCACCTTGGGTATTGTCCCGATACCATTCGGGACGCAACTAAAGACTATAGCATGTATGTTATAACGTGTCAATAATCAAATCCTCATAATTGTCTTACTATGAGAATGGAAATTGTTCCTCTTTACGCACTTTCAAACGGAGACTACGATGATTGTTACTTTCCGAGCAAAAAAACTCAGGATCATCGGTCGCGGCGCGGTTATTAAAGCATCGCTACGAGCTGATATTCACCGTCTTCATGACACGCGATTTCGGAAGCACTTCCTCCTTCATGAATCGAGAGGGGATTGGAAGAACAAATTCAGACCACAAAAGGCCCGTAGCTAACGCTTCGGGCCTCATGTTTAACATGTTTCACTGATTTGAAAGCACGATTATCTGTGGATAGCGATAATCTGTCTCACTATCAGTTCATTCGGTCGTATTCGATCTCCCTCGAAATCAAACCACACCCTCTCAAAAATATCCTTCCTCATTTTCCGCTCCTTGCCGATTTCCGGATCCTGTAGATAGATATGTATATCATCGATGCCGTTCACTACCGAATAATGCCCGTCGGCGGAACTGATATCCTCCGCATAGTCATCCCGACCTCTCGTAAACCAGTCGACGATGACCGGAGCATCCTTCTCAAGCCACGCTGTTATGTCTTGTAACTCACATCCGTTTTGGATTTCCGCTTGTAAACCGTATTTCTCGGCGGCAGCTTTCATTTTCTCCGCGGTCGTTCCGAGATCCCTCGTCGCTTCAGTCCGCTGAGCGAGCTCTTCCTCCGAAACATCCATTCCGAAATAGGAAAATACCATCTTCAAGGAAGCTGGGCCGCAATACCCTGAATTCAGCGTTTCTTGGAATGGTCGTATATCCAGATGAATATTCATATATGTCTATCCTTATAGATTCAGCTTCGGATACCGTTCGTTCAGTTTCGAAACGAGAGCTTTTGCGATATGTATGGATGATTCCAGTTTCATGACCGCGAGAGAATTCAAGACACTTCCCTTTACCGAAGAAAATCGGGCATCTTCCGGCGTTACTTGATGTTGTTCGGCATATACTTCATCTTCGCGCATCAACTCGGGAACGGTCGACCGAAGGTGCAACAGCTTTTCCACGCCGCCATCTGTAAGGATCGTCAGCATATCCGCCTCATACACGCATTCGCCCACCCGGGTCGCCGGTTCCGGATATCGGAAATCCTCCCCGTACTTCGCTTTGGCCCGCTCGCCGACGAATCCGCTATTTCCCATATGGCGCTCGATTGCCAATCGCACACTGCGAGCCAATTCCGATGATCTGCCCATCGCCTGAAGTATTTTTTCAGCTTCGAGACCGCCGGCGTCACCATGCTCCTCGAATGGCACCCGGCCTTTCATGAAATCATGCAGCGCCGCGGCCAGTTCGGAGATTTCCTGTTCACGTTCATCAAACTTCTCGCCGGCACCGATCTGTCTGACAAAATCAAGCACCTGACGGTTATGCAGCATGAACAGACGAAGCGTTTCCGGATCCAAACCGTCCTCCTCGTAGGTCTTTTCCACCGCCTGAAAGATACGCTCGACATCGAACGGGTCAGTTTCGCGTTTTCCGGTCAAAAATGGTTCTTTATACATACTGTGAATTATTTACCACTAAAATTCAGTATACGAAATATTTTCATTCTGATATATTCATGCCGAATATATTGCTATATCGAGCAATAATCAGAATTTGGTCAAAAACAAATTTCGACACATTAAAAAATCAAATATTACCTTGCCAGATACGCCCCAAAACAGATGATTGCGATACCGAGTACCTTCGGGATGAGTGATTTCCGGTCGAGATATTCCTCAAGATCCACACCAAGTTTTCTCTGAGTTCCGAAGACAATACCAAGGAGAACGATTGGATAGAATACCTTCATGGATGTGACCTGCGAGGCTGAGGCCACGGTAAGCGCTCTCAGGAAGAAAAACGAATAGCCGTAATCGAGGCTTTTGGAGAACAGCGAGCCGAACACGTAGCTCTTATGCACGGCCATCGAGGGAACCGTCCTGGTATAGACACTTCGTACCAGCATCAGGCACGACAGAAACAGGAACGTCACTCCCCACATGTTTACCAGGAAATCCATCTCCGAAAGATGAAGATTCTCGAAATAATCCTTGAAAAGGTAGCTTTCAAAGCCGATCAGCAAGGCGTCGAAAAAGAAAATCGAAACAAGGGTGACTACCTGTCTTTTCGTAAGGGCGGCATTTACCCGCTTCCGATAGAAGAAGATACAGCCGCCGAGAATGAGCACGAGAATACCTGCGATTTGCCTCGGTAAAAGCTCCGCGCCGAATATAAAGAGGTCGATCGGTAAGAATACCAGCGGGATGAAGCTTTCCAGGATACTGGAAGCCGTGATCTCAACGTTTTTCAGTAAAATCGTATACGTTATCGCGCCGATACCGTTCAGGATTCCAAGCAACACGAAAGGTACCGAGAGCGTCATAGTCGGAAAAGCACCGACTGCGACGGTGACAACCGTGAAACTGATTAGAAACGAGATCGAGTTCCGAATCCACGCCGCACTCAACAGGTCGATAGCGTTGCTACCGACCATCGTCGCCTTGTCTATCGTCTCTTCGGTCGCCCCGAACAACAGAGCCGCCAAGCTGTATATCTGCCACATTGCCTCACTCTATCCTGGTTTGTTCAACTTGTCCATCATCGGATTTCTTCCGATTGCCCAGTGCGGCACCGAGCACAAGCGAAGTCAACGTACTCATATTGGCGCACTCCATCAACCGAAATATTGACGCTTACGCGAGGTCAGAGCGCTACACACAGGAAGCGAAATCGTTCGCTTCCGACTCGCGCCCTTCTCCTCCCGTTACCCTCAGAGAATCAAAAACTCCCCGGCTGGGGAGTTTTTTGATCCTTTTGAGCGGGTAACGGGAGTCGAACCCGTATTTCGTCCTTGGCAAGGACGCGTAATAGCCGCTATACGATACCCGCCTTCACTATGTTACAGCGTGGCGACGCCCGCCTCCGCGCTACGCGCTTCGACGTGGCAAGCCCGCTTTCGCTGTGCTAGAGCGTAGCAAGCCCACCATTCTGCTCTGTTTCGGCGTGGCAAGTCACGTCGCTCGCGAGCGATCATGACAAGCCCGCTTTCGCTCTCTTTGAGACTGAGAACATACCTTCACCGTCTGTGGGACTGGCTGGATTCGAACCAGCGACCAAGCGGTTATGAGCCGCCTGCTCTAACCGCTGAGCTACAGTCCCGGCCGGATTATGGCTTCAAACGGCATTATACACCATTTATCCACCGTTGTCCTGTGCCTGGGGACAGAATCGAACTGTCGACACGAGGATTTTCAGTCCTCTGCTCTACCACTGAGCTACCCAGGCGATCACTTGTCCATTATACACGCTTTTCATGGACGCTCAAGCGGCGCGGTCTCGTCTCTATCGTACGCTGTGGGCAATGGAGGACTCGTCCGGCATACGCCGGACGCCCCGCGAATGCGGGGCGAACCCAACAATATCACCGTCGTATTCTTCTCCGTGCACGCTGAGGGATTCGAACCCCCGACCCCCTCGGTGTAAACGAGATGCTCTAACCAACTGAGCTAAGCGTGCCTTCAACCGATCGCCGTTTCTATCGGTCTTCTATCAAGTATACGAGATTCACAAGAAACATCAAATCGTTTTTAAAAAAAAAGAACAGGAGTACCTGTTCTTTCCTTCATTGTGCCCAAGAGAGGACTCGAACCTCCAATCCCTTGCGGGAACTAGCACCTCAAGCTAGCGCGTATACCATTCCGCCACCTGGGCAAAAGGGGAAGTATTACTTCCCAGCTTTCTCAATGACCTTTTCCTCTACCACAGCTTCCACTGCATCCGACTCAACAGTCTCCTGGACTTCGATGACTTCGGCTTCGGCAATCTCAGCTACCAACTCATCTTCCGGCTTTCGCCCCTTTCCGACCTTGAGTCCGACCTCTTTGAGCTTGCGTCGGAGAAGCTTCGCGGACTTGTCGCGTACGTAATAGAGCTTGGCACGGCGCGATCGAGTACTCTTCACGACCTCGATCTTCTCGATATTCGGGGAATGGATGGGAACGACTATCTCGACACCAATTCCGAATGAGACCTTCCGGACGGTGACTGTCTGAGATGAGCTTTGCCCGCCACGCATGGCGATGACCATTCCTTGGAAGACCTGAGTACGTTCCTTGCCACCTTCGACGATCTTCCGATGGATCTTAACCACGTCTCCGGAATGAAGTTCGGGGATATCCTTCGTCCTTCTCGCCATGTTGAATGCTATGAGATCCTTGTGCATAAGGTTTTTACCTTTTCCTAGCGGTTTCCGCCCGGGAAGTTCGGTATGAAATAAAAAAAGAATCAGGCCTCGCCCTGCCGATTCGAAGCTTCCCCAGGATAACCCGGTTTTTCGACGACGTCAATACCCGCAAGAAAATCAGTGAAGTCCGACGGAAGTGGGGACTCGAACAACATCTGCTGTCCTTTAAAGGGAAAAGAGAGGCGGGAAGCGTGCAGGAGCTGTCGTTCTGGCATGCCAGCTTTCCTCATTCGGCGTCCTCCATAGAGATTGTCACCAAGTACCGGATGGCCAATGGCTGCAAGATGGATACGAATCTGGTGCGTCCTTCCAGTCTTCGGAAATATCTCCAATAAATCACACCCGTCATATCGCTCCTTAAGGCGATACGACGTGAATGCTTCTTTTGTCTCACCTTCAAATGAGTCTAAATCCTTAATCGCCTGTCGTTGCAGCGTCCCGGTCCGTTGCGCAAGTGGATAGTCGATCGTGCCTGATAAATCCGCTACGTGTCCTACGACGAGCGCGAGATACGTTTTCTCGGTTTTCCGTTCACGGAACAATTCTTGCAGGATTTCATATGATTCATCCGTTTTTGCGAGTACTACGATTCCACTCGTGTTCCGATCTAGTCGGTGAACGATACCGGGACGAAGCCTGTCACCACCGACCGACGACATCTCGGGACGGGCCGATGCGATCCAATTCGCGACTGTTTCCGTGGTGTCATTCCCGGCAGGATGCATCTGCACCCCGGCCGGCTTTGAGATGGCTAATAGATCATCATTCTCGAATACGACATCGAAAGAAAGGTTGTCATTTGGATAGAGGGTCGGCAAAGGCGTCGGCATGATTGATGAGACAATCTCGTCACCGCATTTGAGTCGCTTCGCCGGATTTGTCTCCGTTTCTCCGTTCACGGTGACGAGACCCGCCTCGATACCGATGCGCGTATCACGGCGGGAAAGTCCGTCAAGGCGCGTATATCCGGCTAAAAAGGCGTCGAGACGCTTCCCAGCCGATATCTGTTGGACAGATTTCCGTATAATGTGTTCGTCATTCGTTTCCATAGGTCTGTTTGATGAGTCGTTGAATGATACGTCATTTACAGCACGACGGCAAGCATCTCGCAATAGATAGTAATTAACTGTCACCGAACGGAGAGAGAATCTTTCGGTTCCCGACGCCGGTCTTTTGGATTTCAAACACTTTCTTCCTCAGTATATCGAGTTCCCGTTTCAACAGCAACGGATTGAGTGATTCATGCT
>CAITOC010000023.1 GCA_903893925.1 Candidatus Moraniibacteriota bacterium | reverse complement strand
ATTCCAAAGCGTTGGGTTGTCGAGAGAAGTTTCTCTTGGTTGGAGAAATGCCGAAGACTTTGGAAAAACTGTGAGCGTACGTTGAATACCAGTCTGCAAATGATGGTTTTGGCTTTCGTACGGGTTTTATTGGGAAGAGTGAAGGCGGTTGGAGATTTGAGATAGATACTAAGCCAATCCGATCACTCTTCGAATCCCGCTTCCATCCTCAAAGAAACAAAAATCCACCCCTCCAGAAGGGGCAGATATTTGCTTTTGCGGAGAGGGCGGGATTCGAACCCGCGGTGCGGTTTTACCCGCACAACACATTAGCAGTGTGCCGCTTTCGACCACTCAGCCACCTCTCCAATATTTACTAACAACTGACAACAAACCACTTTCGACCATCAATCCAGTGCCTTTCCGCTACAACCCCGTCTTACGAGGTTGAGCGTCCGCCTGCAACACTGGGCGTAGCACTGCGGGCAGGGATCCGCTCGCAGGAACAAGCGAGCAACCGACAACTAACGAACAAGTCTCGTCCAGCAAACTGGCAAATCGTGTCATGTAGCCGGAAATCGGAAACAGGCCTATGATATCACCATTTCCCATGGTTATCAAGTATCAATAATTTCAACACGATTCGAACCAAAAGAAATCTTCCTAGAACTATTCCTTTCGAATTCCAAGAAATATACCATTTTCACCACTCTCATCCCTAATGTGATTGAAAAGTTTCTCAAACCCTGCAAGATACGCCTCATCGATATCCTCCAGAGAGACAATATAGATTTTCAACCCTGATTCCCCTCCTTCAGAGTTCTCCCACACGGCCTCGCGATGACCGCTCTCAAGCATTTCAAGCGCCCTCTCACGCATACGCTTTCCCTGAAATACGACTGCTTCTATTTCCTTTCCTTTTTCCCCGGAGGGCATTCCGCCTCCGTTTTCAATACTCATATGATTGCATGTTTATGACGGATTACGAACGAATTCCATTCCGTTCCTCAACGACCCTGACAATGATATCGAGATATTTTTTCAGATTATCAATGGCATTGAATGTTCTTTTTCCTTCTTCCGTAACAATAGGACCGTCTGTCATATAGAGATCACCAGAAGTTCCTCTGTACGTTTCCAAACGGGAAGAGAGAGTCCTATCACCGATTTTCCCGACTACGCCGTCATCGAAATCTATGATGACCGGTTTCCCTTCTGGCAAAGAGAATACCACGTTATCCTCATGACAATCGCGATGTACACAAGGAGGTTTTGCGTTCGAAGCATCATGGCAGATGAAAAATTCTTTTTCTACACGGGAAATCATCTTTTCAAACGGCCATGAAAGGATTCCTGCATGCGTCTCGATCGCCTTCCGGACATTTTCCTCAACCTCATGTTTCTGAAATTCCAAGTCTCCGATGGTACCGTCCGGGTTACAAACCTGTCCGAGAGTCAGCCCCTCTATATGTTCCATGCCGCAAAAGAGATTGTGTTCCCCGTTCTCATCTTTCTCGTGAATGAGAAAATATAATTCCGGAACACGCGCACCTTTGGAGAAAGCTATATCCTGAATCCTGATACCGTTTTCAAATTCTTCAACAGCAGCTATATACGCCTCATCACTCTCAAAATCAGACCTGCTTCTCAGACGTCGTATCCCGATTTTGGAGACGTCCGCTCCAATCGCCTGACGAATATCGTTGCTCTCAAGAACGAAATAGTTGTTGTGTTTCCCGCTTCGTAAGATGCTCAGGTTCTCATCCTGGACAGTTTCAAGAATAGTCTTCCAAATAAGGGAAGCGATTTCTCTCCCCAGATTATTTTCCCTTTTCGAAAACTCCGAGAGATTGAAGTGGTCAGAAAATACAGACCGATCACTCGTCGGAAAAGATCGTTCAAGATTGACGGATTTTTGTCGCGTCTTTTTTTTCTTTTCAGAATCATGATTCGATTCAAATCTAATTCCTTCAATCATGTGTCCTTTATCAATATGATAGCTTATTTCCACCTCATTTCGACTGTATCCTATCACGAACGGCTTAGAAAAGAAAAATTACAGTCTATCAACTCAAACTACTATAACTTCAGTCTTTTTTCGGCTTTTCTTCCTCTTTCGGTTTCTTCTTGTCGAGCTTCTCGAGACCGAGTCCTTTGAATACGAAATAGACGACCGCCGCGACGATGAGGAAGTCGATGAGCACGCTCGCGAAATCCCCCCAGAAAACTTCCACCCCACCGAGCCTGACGGATGCCTGACGGAATCCTTCCCCGGACCCGAGCATGATGCTCACGAGCGGATTGACGATATCCGTCACGAACGCCGTGACGACCTTGGACACCGCGCCGCCGAGCAGGAATCCGGTCGCGAGTCCGACCACGCCCTGTTCCCGGATAAATTGGGTGAATCCACCGATATGTTTTTCCGCTATTTTTTTCACGATTTTCTTGCTCATGAGCGTGTTGTTAGGGATGACCCGTGCGAAGAAATGATACCCCTACGACCAGGCCTTGTCCACCACCGGATCAGACTCGCTTACCGAAGTTGCCAAATCCTGCCAAGGAAGTCCCGATTCTCCAAAATGAGATTCATATATTCCGTTTCGAGCGCGATCAACCCCTGATCCTTGAATCGGAGCCACTCCGAAAGCCAGGCGAACCGCGTCGCCAGGAGCAAATCCGGAAAGCCCGCCCAGTCATCGTTCGCGAACGCGTCGGATGTGCGAAGCGTCCGGAGAAAGCCGACCACGATTTCGCCCTTGAGAGCGTCCGGGTCTTCCATGCCGAGACACCCGACCATATTCGCGACATCGTACAAGGGTGCCTTCGGTCCGGCGAATTCCCAGTCGATCACACCCGCGATTCCGCGTTCGCTCCAGATGATGTTCACGGGATGATAGTCGCCGTGACAAAACGCGACAGACATCGACGCTTCCTTCGGAAAAAACGATTGTCCGAGAGAGTCCAGGACCGGCATGATGCCGGGAAGAACGTCCGGATCCTTCCGCTTTATTTTCCCGACCAACTCGTCGGTATACGGCCCGAGGAGGAATGGTCCGGGTATCGGTCCCGTCTCATCCGGGCGAAGCGATGCCGATGCGCGACGCATACCGATCAGGTATTCCGCTGCCGCGATTCCGCGCCAGTCATCGCCGAGATAGCCCGTCCGATCGAGT
>CAITOC010000022.1 GCA_903893925.1 Candidatus Moraniibacteriota bacterium | reverse complement strand
TTCAAACCCTGGTGAGGTGCCTCGCTTACCGTCGAATTAAACCACATGCTCCACCACTTGTGCGGATCCCCGTCTATTCCTTTGAGTTTTAAGCTTGCGCTCGTACTTCCCAGGCGGCATACTTAACGCGTTAGCTACGGCACGGAAAGGGTCGATTCTCCCCGCACCTAGTATGCATCGTTTACAGCGTGGACTACTGGGGTATCTAATCCCATTCGCTCCCCACGCTTTCGCAGCTCAGCGTCAGAACAGTGCCAATCAGTTGCCTTCGCCTTTGGTGTTCCTCACGATATCAACGCATTTCACTACTACACCGTGAATTCCACTGATCTCTCACTATCTCTAGGCATGCCGTTTCAAATGCCTCTTCCCGGTTGAGCCGGGATATTTGACATCTGACTAACATGCCCGCCTACCTGCGCTTTACGCCCAATAAATCCGGATAACGCTTGAGGTCTCTGTATTACCGCTACTGCTGGCACAGAGTTAGTAACCTCTTATTCCTCAGGTACAGTCATCGAAATTCTTCCCTGAGAAAAGCAGTTTACAACCCGAAGGCCGTCTTCCTGCACGCGGCGTCGCTCCATCAGACTTTCGTCCATTGTGGAATATTCTCGACTGCAGCCACCCGTAGGTGTTTGGCCAGTGTCTCAGTGCCAATGTTGGGGGCCATGCTCTCACACCCCCTACCCGTCATAGCCTTGGTAAGCCATTACCTTACCAACTAGCTGATAGGACGCAGGCTCCTCTCGAAGCGATAAATCTTTACTCCGTAGAGCACATCGCGTATTATCACGGATTTCTCCGAGTTATTCGCGACTTCGAGGCAGATTCCTACGTGTTCCTAACCCGTTTGCCATGGCCGCATCGCGCTTCGCACGATACCGGCCAACCTACAACCTACAACTCATAACTCATAACAAGCCTCCCTGTTGTCAGTCGTCAGTTGTCAGTCGTCAGTTGGAGCATCACACAGAGGGTGATGCGACCATTCGACTTGCATGCCTTATCCACGCCGCCAGCGTTCATCCTGAGCCAGGATCAAACTCTCAATAATTTATTGAAAGCATCAGCCTATGGCTGAAAACTCTCAATAATTTTGGAAGCATCGCCCGAAGGCAACACTTCCGGCGAAGCCCGAAGGCTTCGCGACCGACTGATTTCTTCTCAAAGAAATATAGAAGGACCAACCACAAAAATTTGCGATTGTCTTTTCATTTGTAAAAGTTCGTTCGCGGGAATAAAAAAAAGAAAGTCCTCTTTCTTCCTCTTCACCGCCTTCACAGTATAGGGAGTGAAGCGAAAGCTGTCAAGAGGCTGACATCATCGCAAGCCCCTCCATTGACCATCATGCGAAAAGATACAAAAAAAGGCTTTGGAAAGGGTTATTTCGCTTTCTTGTTCAACAAAAGCAATATGAGGAGCGGAATGACCAACCAAAGGGTCCCGGCAAGTGGCGTCCCGAAATATTGGACCGGTACCGATATCGGGAACGCAGCAACGGTTTTCTTTGGGAAGAGTGTCACGAGGACACTCGTCACCATACCGGTCACCATGATGCCGGTCACGATGATGCGCCACAAAGTGTCTTGTGGCAAGGACGGGACATGGATTTCGAAAAGTGACCGGTCGATCAGCGTCAGAAGGACGAGGAGAACTACGAACAACCACGCCCCGGAGAGCGGGAAGTCCTTGGGGAGCACGTCGACCGAGGCCGTCGTGAACACGAGCGCGATATAGATGCTCATGACTACGTTCACGAGTCGGTTCCGACCGAGCAAGAATCCGACACCGATGCCTATTATGATAAATAAAACGCCGAACACGACCAGCCCAGCGGTCTCCTTGGGCAACGTGGCCGGAAGAAAGGATGTGAGAGCATTCATGAGTTTGTGTCGTTTCCGGCATCATACCACGACCGAAACGGAGCGTCAAAAGCACCTCTTGAAGAGCCTTTTACAACAAGTCAATCCCATTGGTTGCGCATTCCACGACCGACAGGTCCTATGCTATACTAAAAATTGGTTTCCTGTTTTCACCGCATCCGTCACATGAACCTCAACCGCCTCCATACCGTCGTCTTCTGGATATTCCTCATCCTTTTCCTCGCCACGTCGGCGACCATCCTGTTTTTTACGTTCGGGTATCGGTTCAGTTTCGAACGTGGCATCTTCATCTATACCGGCTCGATCACGGTCAAGGCCAACCCTCGCTCCGTTAACCTGTCGATCGACGGGATATCGGTCCCGACAGACATGCTGCACAGTATAAACCAGTCGGTCCATGTGACCGGCATCATGCCCGGCGAGCACCTGCTTCGTGTCGAGGCGGACGGCTATCTGCCGTGGGAAAAACGAGTCCTCGTCCAAAGTGGCCGATCGACGGAATTCTGGAATATCATCTTGCCCCGAACCACGTACGATGTCACGGCGGCGGCAAGCGGTCCGTTCGTAAAGGGATTCAATTCCTCGACTCGGAAATACTTTGCGCTCGTCGGGGAAAAAGACAGTGAGACGACCGTCACCATCCTTGAGCGGACAACCCAGGCGACGACACAGGTTTTCTCGAATCACGATTATCGGTTCGACTCGGAAGACGGACGGAACCTGGAGTGGTCCAAGGATGAGAATTCACTTCTGATCCCGCTCCGCTCGCGGGCAGATGGAAGTCATGCGGTTTTCCTGATCGATCGGACGACCGGCGCCGCGAAGAACCTACAAGACATCGCCTCCGTGCCCGACCCGGAGAATCCGCGCTGGCACCCCGACAATGACGGGACATTCTTCGTCTTGTCACACGGATCGCTCATCCTCGTACGCCCCGACATGCGTGACACCACGAAACGGCTCGTGACGGTCGCACAAGATGTCTCGGCTTATGACCTGGCCGGACGGTACGCAGCGCTCCTTGGCAAGACGACCGGTGCCATCTCCCTCATCCAGGTATCAGGCGTGTCCGAAAATGCGGATCAAAAAACGATCACGGGGCCGATTCCGGGAGCGGATCGGTACACCAAACCGTTCCTCACCATGTATGACGACAAACGAATCGCCGTTTATGACCGTGGCGGGAGCGCCGGCTTCCTTTGGAACGACGACGGCAAAGTGGCACCGTCCGTCATATCGCTCGGATCGGATATCACCGGCATCCAGTTCTCCGACGACGGCAAAAAACTCCTCTTCTACACGGACAACGAGATCTCGGTCCTGTTCACCCGTGTCTGGGACGTCCAACCGACGCGCGAAGACGGCGAGATCCTGCAGATCGCACGCTTCTCCTCACCGATTTCCGAGGTACGGTGGGCCAAGAACTACGAACACGTCCTCTTCGCCCTTGGCGGAGAACTCAAACTCGCCGAACTCGATAATCGCGACGAGCGCAATATCGAGACGCTCATCCCCGCGTCCGGAAATGTCATCCGACAAGTCATTCCTCTCCCGGCAGAAGATGAACTCTATATCCTGTCCGGTGAGACCGGTTCCGACACCGCGGATTTTTCCTTCATCGCTTTCCCCGAGCCTCTCGGCTTCTTCGGACGATAACCGCTTAAAATATTTTTTAATTTTTTTGATGAGTAGCAAAAGTTCCGATGCTTGTGGAGGCATCCCGGCAGGACGTCTCTCCGGGGAATGGACCCGTTCCTCCTTTCGACTCTTCGATATCAAAACAAAATCCGCCTCTCTCGAGACGGATTTTTGAATATCGATAGTATGGTCGAACAGTCGGACTAGCGCTTGCTCCACTGCGGGGCGCGACGGGCTTTCTTGAGTCCCGGCTTCTTGCGCTCGACGGAGCGGGCATCGCGGGTGAGGAATCCATGGACGCGAAGGAGTGAACGGAGCGCCTCGTCGTGCTTGAGGATGGCGCGGGCCACGCCGAGCCGGATCGCTTCGGCCTGCGCGTTCGTACCACCACCCTTGACGGTCGCCGAGACGACGAAGTCACCGGCGAGTCCGAGCACCGTCAGCGGAGCCAGGAGCGTCGGCTGGAGTGCGACCGGAAAATACGTCGTGTAGTCCTTCTTGTTGACGACGTGCTTGTCGTTGCCCTTGTCGGGATAGAGGCGAACCTGTGCGACGGCCGTCTTGCGACGTCCGACGGCATACAGGTACTTCCCGCTCGTGGCGGAAGCCTTCGGCGTCGTCTTCTTCTCCTTCTTCTCGATGATTGCGGTTTTCGTGGCCATATCCTTTATTCGTGATTCACATGAATGGTTTCTTCCTCACGCTTGTCGTCTTTGTACATACGGAGCCGAGTCAGCATCCGGGCCCGAAGCTTGTTCTTCGGAAGCATCCCGTACACCGCCTGATAGAGCACCTTGCGCGAGTCCTTCTTCATCTGGTCCTTGAAGGCGATGGAACGGATGCCGCCCGGGTAGCCGCTGAAATGATGGTACATCTTGTCGTCACCCTTGTTGCCGGTCACTTGGAGCCCATCGGTATTGATGACCACCACGAAATCACCGCCATCGACATTCGGGGCGTAGTCGACTTTCGTCTTTCCCGAGACGACACCGACAATTTCCGTCGCGAGCCGACCAAGGACTTTCCCCTGGGCGTCGAACAGATGGTATTTCCGGTTTACCTGATGTTTCATACGGTTGATTCCTAGGCAACGAATTCGATGACGGCCATTTTGGCGCCGTCGCCTTTTCTCGCTTCGAGCTTCACGACGCGGACATAGCCACCCGTGCGACCCTCGAATCGGGAAATGAATTCCGGGGAGACCAGTTTCTCGACGGTCTTCGTCGGAAGAGTGCGACGCAACTCGCGGATGGCATTGAGCTTCTTTGTCTCGTCCACGGCACTTTTCTTTGCCTTGTTCATGAGAGGGTCCACCTTGTCCTTGAGTTCCTTGGCCTTGGCAAGCGTGGTTTCGATCCGCTCGTGCAACACCAAGCTGCCGAACATCGTCCGGAACAGCGCGCGACGCTGATTTCGATTCCTACTCAGTATCCGTCCTGATTTTCTGTGATTCATACGAAGGGCTCGCTACGATCCGATTATTCCGCGACTTCCGACTTCACTTCCTCCTTTTCTTTCTTCTTTATCGTTTTCTTGACGGCCTTCTTCGGAGCCTCGGTCGCGATGTCCGCGAGGGTTTCGTCTTGGATGGCCGTAAACTGTGAGACGAGGATATCGACGGCCTTCGCGAAGGCCGCTTCCGGCGCGATGCTTCCGTCTGTCACGACCTCGATCGAGACCTTGTCATAGTCCGTCCGCTTGCCGATGCGCATGTTCTCGATTTCGTAGTTCACGCGACGGACCGGCGTGTAAATCGCATCGAGTGCGATCTTGCCGATCTCGCGTTCCTCGACTTCGCGTACCTCGACCGGCACATATCCGATACCTTTACCGATCTCAAGTTCCATCTCGAATTCTGCCTTCTTGTCGGTCAGCGTGACGATGTGCTGGCCAGGATTCACGATCTCGACCGAGGACGGGGTTTTGATGTCGCCGGCCGTCGCTATACACTCGCCTTTGACCTTGAGCGTCACCGTGACTGTCTCGTCGCCATGCAGACGGAAGCGCAATTGTTTGAGATTGAGGAGGATCTGAACAGCATCTTCCAACACGCCAGGAATCGCGGTGAACTCATGCGAGACACCTTTGATCTTCACCGACTGTGCAGCCGCCCCCTCGAGCGAGGAAAGAAGCACGCGACGAATCGCGTTACCGAGCGTCGCACCGTACCCGGGATAACATCCCTGGATCTCGAACTTCGCGACATGGTCACCGATCTGGGTGACCTTGGGTTTCTGTGGTACCGGAATCATAGGTTTGCTCCGAACGCTCCGGCGGCGCGTGGCGGCGCCGGGACATCCTCCTTCGGATTACTTATGGGTTACTTCGAGTAATACTCGACGACGAGTTGGGGATCGACATTCACTTCGACATCATCGCGGCCCGGCAAGGAAACCACTTTCCCCTCGAGCTTGACCGCATCGATATCGAGCCATTTCGGGATATCTTTCTTTCCGGAAAGTTTCTCGGAAAGATCCTTGAAATACGTCTTCTCACGCTTACCCGGCTTCACGGTGATCACATCTCCGGGGCTCACCTCAAACGACGGGATATTCATCCGGCGACCGTTCACCGAAAAACAACTGTGTGAGACGAGTTGGCGGGCGAGTGCCCGCGATGGGGCGAAGCCGAGCCGATAGACCGTATTGTCGAGACGTCGTTCGAGACGTCCGAGGAGCTCGTTTCCGACGATACCTTTGCGACGACTTGCGTCCTCGAAGTGACAGCGGAACTGACGTTCCATGACACCGTACACGCGCTTGATCTTCTGTTTCATGGCAAGCTGACGTCCGAATTCGCTTCCGGAACGGGACGGCTTGGCGCCGTGCACTCCCGGGGCGGTCGGTCGGCGGACCATCGCGCACTTCTGTGAGAAACACCGCTCCCCTTTGAGGAAGAGTTTCTCGCCAGCGCGGCGACAGAGCCTGCATTTATCCATGATTCGTGCCATATCGTTTCGCTTCTTGTCTGTAATTAGATTCTGCGCGGTCGCTGCGGACGGCAACCATTGTGCGGGAGAGGGGTGATATCCTTGATCGAAAGCAGGACGAACCCGTTGTTGGCAAGTGCGCGGACCGAAGCCTCACGACCACTACCGACTCCTTTCACGAAAACATCAAGCTCCGAGAGGCCGAATTTCTTCACCTTCTCGGTGACTTCGGCGACCACTTGGGTCGCGGCATACGGAGTCGATTTCTTCGCGCCCTTGAACCCGAGATGACCCGCGCTCGACCAGGCCAGGACGGCGCCGTTCTGATCCGTCAACGTGACGATGGTGTTGTTGTACGTGCACTGAATGCTCGCCCGTCCGCGGAAGACGGACTTCTTGCCCTTCTTCTTTTTCTTGCCGGTCTCGACGGACGCAACCGCACCCTCGGCATTGTCTGCCGTGGTCCCGGTTTCCGTCACGTCTTCTTGCTGTACTTCGTCTGCCATATCCTTGATGGTGATAATCGTCGTTTATGCCGTCAGTCCGAGAGGAGCCCTATGTCTTGGCCGCATCCTTGCGACGACCACTTCCCATCGTCCGACGGACGTTCCCACGAACGGTCCGGGTATTCGTCTTGGTCCGCTGACCGCGTGCCGGGAGTCCCTTCTGATGGCGAGAGCCGCGGTAGCAACCGATCTCACGCAGACGTTTGATACTCATCTTCACCTGATGGCGGAGTTCGCCTTCGACGCGATGTTCCTTTTCAATCGCCTCGCGAAGCCGGTTGGCGTCGACCGAAGAGAGGTCCTTCGTCCTGATGGAACGGTCAATCCCGAGTTCGTCGAGAATCTTGCGACTCGAGGCCGGGCCGATGCCATAGATATAAGTGAGGGATACGTCGATCCGTTTTCCGTCCGGGATGTTGACGCCTGCGATTCGTACCATATTCGATCTTTATTTAGCTTCGTTAGCTCCTTCTATGGCTTCGCCAGCTTCGTTCGCTTCTTCAACTTCTTTCCTTGATCCGTTCTTTCGGTTTCGTGGAAGCTTATGAAGCTCTTCGCAGCTTTTGAAGCTGACCCCTATCACCCTTGCCGTTGCTTATGTTTCGGATTCGTGCAGATGACGAATACTTTGCCCTGACGACGGACGATCTTGCAGTGGGCGCAGATTTTTTTTACCGATGCTCGTACTTTCATAACGTTTGGTATAGCCTGTCACTCACTTATTGACGGAGTCGCTGGACGATCCGTCCTTTCGAAAGATCGTACGGGGAAAGCTCGATGATGACTTTGTCACCGGGCAGGAGTCTGATGTAGTGAACCCGCATCTTTCCGGAAATGTGACCGAGCACCTCATGCCCATTCTCAAGCTTGACCTTGAAGGTCGCGCTCGGAAGAGATTCGGCGACTACGCCCTCCATCCGTATGACGTCTTTCGTATTTCCCATAGAGGGATTTTTTCTTTATGATCGAAAAAACAAAGCAAAAACAGAAAGCTCTTCCGCCGGGCGACCGCTCCGAGTTCTTGATGATATTCCTCGTCGCCCCTTGCCTCATGAAGAAGCTTTTTCTGTGTAGGGCCATTGTAAGAGAGTCTGCGGATTTTGTCAAACATCGGTTCAGGACAGAGGAGAGCTCTTGTGTCCGCAAAGGTTCGGCTCGGACGTCTTTTGACGGAAAAGAAACGAAGTATTTGCAAAAAATGCCTTATTTACCGTATCTTCGTTCTCGTCGTCCAAACTCTTCAATCGATTCACGGAGCGCATCCGCATTGAAATCAGGAAACAGCTTTTCGGAAAATACGAGTTGCGAGTCCGCTGTCTCCCACATAAGGAATCCTGCTGACAAATGAGCGTCCCCACCGGTCCGTACCATGAGATCCACCGACGAAACATCGCGCGACATGAGCATCCCTTTCAATGTTTCCTCGGAAATGTCTTTCGCTCGAAGTGAAGCATCAGCCACCGAACGGAACGCTTGCAACATATCGTCCACACCGCTGTATGCGAGAAAGAAATTAAGGAAGTGCCCAGTATGATGCTTGGTCTTTTCCTCAATCTCCGTCAGGAGTCCGGTCAGTGATGAAGGAAACTGTTCCCGCCAGCGTCCGATGATTCTCACCCGCACTTGGTCGCGGACCAGCTCCTCGCTCTCGGAAAGCTCGCGGAACTGTTCGGAGTAGATGCGCAACAACTCGCGGCTTTCAGTCAAGGGACGCTTTTTCAGGTTGTCGAGCGAAGACCCCCAAAACGACAGCTCACGAATACCGAGGTCGCGGGCCGCCTGGATGAGTTCTTTCATGGTCTTGGCACCGGCCTCGTGTCCGTTCCAGGGTTCGAGCCCGCGACTTCGCGCCCACCGACGGTTCCCGTCGGGGATGATGACCACATGATTCGGAATGGCGGAAGAAGTCTCTGTCATATCGGATATCAAAAAGTCCGTTCGGAGATATAATCAGCGACGGATACAAGGAACCTTCTCGCATCATCGGGAATACGAGCCGATTCGATCGACCGCTTTGCCTCCACTACCAATTGAATCATGGAATCCGTAGATGAATCAAGTGCCCCGGATTCCCGAAGGATGAAACGGAAACGATCCAGGTCTCCGTCCCCGAGCGTTCCGACAGCGAGAATGCGTCGCAACTCGGTCCGATCGGCCTTTCCGGACCGCTCCAGCGCTTCGAGAACCGGAAGGGTCCGCTTCCCTTCCTCGATGTCGGAACCGACCGGTTTTCCGAGTTTCTCTTCGGTCCCAAATGCACCGAGAATATCGTCACGGATTTGAAACGCGATTCCCGTCGGAACGGCATACCGACTGAGAGTTTCAACGACTTCGGCATCCGCCCCGGCCAAAAGCGCCCCGAGCACGAGCGGCCCTTCGATCGTGTACTTCGCCGTCTTGTATTCGTACATGCGAAGCACGTCGGCCCGACTGATACCGCGGCGAAACTCGAACGAAAGGTCCATCGCCTGACCGATTACCGTATAGGAAACGATCCGTTGCAATTCGGACAGTGCACGGAACACGTGTTCATGAGGAAATCCGGAACGAAAGATAAGATCATTCCCGAGTGCCGCCACCATATCTCCGACGATGATGGCGATCGAGTCGCCGAAGTGTCCGGCGTCCTCGGCACGCGGGAAGACCGTTTTCCCGAATCTCGCATAATGGGCATGAAGCGATTCCCGCCCGTGTCGGAGGTCGTCGCGATCGATCACGTCGTCGTGCACCAGGAGAAACGCATGCACGAGCTCGACACTCATCGAGGTACGGAGGATTCGCTCCTCGTCCGTCCCGCCTCCCGCAAAATAGCCGGCGCACATGAGCGCGGCTCGCAGACGCTTCCCGCCCGCAAGGATGGTGTCACGAACCTCGCCGAGTGCGTTCGCGACCAGATCATCCTCTTCGGCTGTTTCGGCGATGACGGTATCGAAGTGCTCCCGGAGCATCGGGTTGATGCGTTTCCGAAAGGCCTCAAGTCCCGTTTTCGTATCGGTTAATAGCGCTTCGCGCAGACCGGGTTCATTCATGCTCATATCACAATGCCAGATAATCGGTATAGTTCCGATAGAGCGCGAGTGTCGCGCGAAGGTCGCCGGAATTATACCGTGCGATGTCCTCGTATTTCCCATCCCGGAACAATGCGCCCACATCGTCGCCCGAGATCCCGCCGGCTTTCGGACTTTCGATGCCGAATGCGCGCGTCCACAAATGTAAGCTCCCCTTGCGTCGCAGTGCGCCGTAGAACGAGAGCTGTTCCAAAAGGTCGATATGTTTGGCATTGCCCGGCTGATAGTTCACGTACCGGTTCGCAACCAGGTTCTTGCCCGGACGTATCTTGTGGATCGCCGAACGAATCATAAGAAACGGCGCATCGAACGCCCGGCCATTGAAGGAGACAAAGGTGTCGTACTTCTGTGCGATATCCCAAAACTTCACCAGGAGATCACGCTCCGACATCGCCTCGAATTTGAAATCGCCTTCCTCAAACGCATCACCTTCGCTTCCGGGTGATTGGAAATAGACCGCACCCTTGTCGCGCTCCGCATCGAGAACACCGATTGCGACGATCTGCCCGGTCAAAGGCGAAAACCCGAGCTCTTCCTTGAGGTCCTTGAGCGACGCCTCGTATTCCCCCTCATCCGACGCCTCGCGCCGGATCCATCTCGTCAAAGACGACTGAGTCGTCTCGTCGAGCGTTTCGAAGTCCTCCCCGACCGTCTCGATGTCGAAAATGAGGGTTGCCATACGCCCTGATATGCGTGGTTGATAACCCTCTCAGGGTATCATTTTCGGGAAGGAAAAACAAACGGCATGAATGGGCACTCTTAGCAAATAAAAAAAGCGGTGCATACATTTCGGCATGTCACCGCTTCGGGAATATCCCGCACTCAAAAAACCGATTGCCACGTCAATCATACGTTCTTTCGAATCATCTTCTCCCATAGGTTTTTCCGGACCAATGTGAACGAACATGACGTACGTTACCTGAACGAGCCATCTTTTCCTCAAAGTCGTCGTGGGATTTTTTCAATGATTTGTTCATCAGTATCACGACAGCGGCATCTTCCGGCCTATCCAAAGTAATTAATTTTCCTCGTTTCTTCAGTTTTTTCCGAAACGCTTCCGCATCATATACCGGCTTGAACTCCTTTGTTTTTCCCGTGATAATATCCTCCATGATCAAGCTCTAAAAAGAGCGGGTTCAACGATGTAAAGGCACGATTATGATTCCATATCATCACATACCGACGAACCAGTCAAAAAAAAACGGCCCCGACATGATGCCGGGACCGCTTTCCTCTGTGACCCTAAGGAGAATCGAACTCCTGTCCCCACCGTGAGAGGGTGGTGTCCTAACCGCTAGACGATAGGGCCATACTACGCCGTCAATTTTGTTTTCCAGCAGGGGCGGTAGGAATCGAACCTACACAAACGGTTTTGGAGACCGTTGTACTACCACTATACGACACCCCCTCATCCTTCAACACTCGCCCAGCCGTTTCAATAGCCCCTTATACGCGGAGCCGAAATCCTTCAGCTTCCTTTCCCGCTCTTGTGCTCTATCCTTTGTACTATACGCCTCATAATAAATCAACGTGAGCGGTCTTCTGTAACATGTGGCATTGACCAAACCGCGGTCATGCTCCGCCTTTCTTCTTTTCAGATCCCCTGAACTCCCGATATAATATCCGTCGTCCTGCTCACTCTTCAAAATATATATGTAATACATACCAAAGGTAGGAATCGCCCAGTCCTTCGCGAAGGGCTGGGTTGGAGAGCGGTGTACTGCCACTATACGACACCCCCGAAACTATTAAACAGTCAACAGGAAACAGATAACAGTCAACAAGGGGAACCGATTGATACGAGATCCCGAACCCTGTTATCTGTTATCTGCATACTGTTCCCTGAACCGCCTACTTACTTTCATTGTGCGGCGTGTGCTTCCGGCAGAACGGACAATATTTGCTGAGAGAGAGCTTCTCTTTCACCTTCTTCTTGTTCCGCTTCGTGTAAACCGTGATGCGCTTGCATTCCGAGCACTTCATCTTCGCCATGTTGTCCTTGATCTTTCCCATAGTCGTTCAAAAATATAACTGCTTCAGTGTACGGAAAAATACCGAATCCGTCAACCCGACGATCCTTATCGAGCGAAAGATATGTTTTCCTTGAGCCGTTGACCAGGATTGCCAGCCAGAGGCTGGTCACCCTTTGGGTGAAACTGGTGTGTGCGTGACTTACTAAGGATCGACTCTTCCTTGAGCCGTTGACCAGGATTGAACTGGTGACCTCGTCCTTACCAAGGACGTGCTCTACCAACTGAGCTACAACGGCATTCTTCGACCGAAATCACAATAACCTTGTTCCAAATCGTCTGCTCCGAAGACTCCGATTCTTTTTTTGCTTTGAGTCTTCGAATTTGTTTGGTATTTGTGTCTTGTGATTTGTGATTTCCTTTTTCGCGATTTGAAAAAGACTGTGGGTAGGGAGGGATTCCTCCTCACTCCGACTCGGAGCCGGGGCACTCCGCACCGAAAGCGAAATCGTTCGCTTTCTCTATGTGCCCTTCTCATCCCGCCAAATCTAAAACGATTTTTTACCCCCATGAAGCATGGGCGCAAAAACTCGTTTGTGGGTAGGGAGGGATTCGAACCCCCGAAGCCCGAAGGCGACAGATTTACAGTCTGTTGTGATAGACCACTCCACCACCTACCCATATTGTAAATCCAAATTTTCAAATTCCATGCTCCAAACGATACCCATACTGAACGCCTGAGGCGGATCAGTGGTAGACATCCTTTGGAAACCGGAATCCGCTCTATTGGTAACTTTTTCAGCTCTTTTCGTAAACCCGATCCTGAGCCTGAGCCTGAGGTCGGATTCGAACCGACGACCTACGGTTTACAAAACCGTTGCTCTAACCAGCTGAGCTACTCAGGCGTGAAAATCGGAAACGAATCTTTGTGACATACGGTCCAGTATATCCTATCGCGTCCGTTCCTCAAACACCTTCTCCAACCTCCGAATCTTTATCTTCACGGCCCGATTGGTCGGATGCAGTTTGATAGCCTGTCGATAGCATTCCTTCGCATCCTGCAGATTCATCGCCGAGAAATAGCAGTCCCCGAGTTCCTCGTATGCCGCCGCATCTCTCGGATTCTCGACAATCCTCGCGATGAGCGCTTCTTCGCGGGGACCGGACTGTGTCACTGGGGAGCCAGCATACGGACCCTCAGATCGACGATTTGAAACGGGCTCCGGATGAACCACCTCGTCTCGAAGCATCGGTCCGCCCGGAACATATTCTGCCGTTCCCCGTGTTGGCACAGGCGCATTGAAACCGGGACGTTCCTGTATGATCGGTTTCGAAAAGGAATGATTTTCGAAAAATGTCACTGGTCGGGATTCTTCGGACGATTTTCTCGGACCGGATTCCTCTTCGGAGTGACGTTCAGCCTCTCCATCGATATTCTTGCGCATAGTATCGATCTCGGTCCGCTGTCGACGGAGCCGCTCGAGGGAATGCTGGAAGAAATTATGGATGCGAAGGGTCGCGATCTTGAATTTCGAGGCGAGCGTCTCTAAGAGCTTGAGAAAGAACGCCTTTCGGGAAAGTGCGCGGGACTGTGACTCCGCCTGCGTCGATTCTTTCAGGGAAGACAGCTTCTCGGCGATATCGGAATCACTCATCCTCCGGGAAAGAAACCAGAGGAGCGCTCCCAGGGACAGGACGATGATGAATGGAGGAATGATGAGATACCACATGGACGTGACGGTTCAAATGTTCGGGTTTCTCTATCTCTTTAAACTCAGGAGTCAGATCTCGTAGCGGACAAATCCACCGATCTGGATATTCTCGCCAACCTTTTGGACGTTCTCGGAAAGCAAGTCCTTGATAGTACGCTCCGGATCCTTCACAAACGATTGCGTCAGAAGCGCATTCTCCTCGCGGAGCTTCTTCTCTTTTCCCTCGAGAATCTTGGCGATCATTTCGTCTGATTTGCCGGCTTGTTTCAGTTCTTCCGTCCAGATCGACCGCTCCGACGCAACCAGTGTCTCAGGAACGTCTTCCGGCTTCAATACCGACGGGTTCATCGCGGCGACATGCATCGCGATATCGCGTCCGAGTGCCTGGAAATCCTCATTGCGTGCCACGAAGTCAGTCTCACAGTAGAGCTTCACCATGGCAGACACGCGTCCGTTCGAATGGAGATACGTCGCTATCACGCCTTCCTTGGCCTCACGGTCGGTTTTCTTCACGGCCTTGGCCGCCCCGCGCTCGCGGAGGATTCTGATCGCTCCTTCCTCGTCGCCACCCGATTCTTCGAGTGCCTTTTTCACCTCGACGATGCCGGCCCCAGTCCGCTCACGAAGCGCCTTGATCAGTTCCATGCTTATCATAATCGTACGTGGATGTTATCGGTTTTATTTCTTCCCGAAGGTTGTTCTACCGCTTTGCCGGGAGGCCCTTGGCCTCGGCGATAGCTTTGCCGAGCGTACCGAGTAGGAGCCGGAGCGAAGACAATGCATCGTCGTTTCCCGGGATCGGATATTCGACTTCCGTCGCGTTCGCATTGGTATCGATGAGAGCCACGACCGGGATACCGAGAGCATGTGCCTCGCGGATCGCGAGTTTGCCCTCCTTTCCATCGGCCACGACGACCGCTCCGGGCAGTTCGCGCATCTCCTTGATACCGCCCATGCGCTTGCGCAGACGCTCGACTTCCTCGAGCTTGCGCTGACGTTCGAATTTGGTATACATCTGGAATTCTCCCCGATCGAGTTTCTCCTCGGTCTCACGGAAATACTTGGTCCGGGTCCGGATGACGGAATAGTTGGTGAGCGTACCGCCGAGCCACCGCTCGATGACATACGGCTCCCCGAGCCTTGTAGCCAGCGAGAGGATGAACGGGTGCGTGTGCTTCTTCATACCGACGAACAGGATCGGCTTACCGGCCTTCGCGGTCTCTGCGAGAAACTTCCCGGCACGATCGAGATAGTGTTTCGTCTTGCTGAGGTCGATGATGTTCACGTTCTGACGCGTGAGAAACACGAACTCGCGCATCGAAGGATGCAACCGCGACTTCAGGTGTCCGAAATGGACACCGGCGGCGAGCATCGCTTCAAGTCCCGTATCGAGCGCCGAAAAATCGAACGAATCGAACGGGCCACTCTTTCCGGTTTGTACGGCCGGCACCGTCGGATCAGC
Organism: Candidatus Moraniibacteriota bacterium; assembly: GCA_903893925.1. Lineage (GTDB taxonomy): Bacteria > Patescibacteriota > Minisyncoccia > Moranbacterales > UBA1568 > JAAXTX01. The sequence continues at coordinate 30,205 of CAITOC010000022.1, read as the reverse complement.
CTTGACTGATTCTGTCTGACTCTTCGTCATACTTCTTGTTCCTTATTGCTTAATTCCAAGGCCGGTAACCCCCTATCGGCCGCCTTGGAAGCCCGACCGGCTCCTTCCGTATTTGGAAGTATCCGGGGCGCATCGTCTGTTTTCCGTCGGCTTCACCCCGAGAGGGAGCGGGGCAGGAAAAGCCACTTTTTATGGAAAACATGAATGATTCCCGTCCCGCCGGAATCGACGAAACGGTACTTCGAAGGATACCCGAAGCCTGGAGCCTTGTCAATTTTCAGGATGCGTGATACGATGTCCCTCGTTCCAATGAATGCCGTTTTTCGTAACTTTTTGAGGGCGCTTCGGCGCAGAGACGTATGAAACAGGGAATCCATCCGACCTATCATGAAGACGCCGTCATCACGTGCGCCTGCGGTGAGAAATATGCGACCGGCTCGACCGTACAAACGATTGAGATAGAAATCTGCGCGAAATGCCATCCGTTCTATACCGGCAAGAAGAAGTATATCGACACCACCGGACGTGTCGAACGGTTCAGGCAGCTCGCTGAGCGCGCCAAGGAGAAACAAAGCGCCACCGGAACCGGCAAGAAGCCTCGCGTGAAGAAAACGACAGCCGAAGAGTCGGCGAAACAGGCCGCCTAGCGACCAAATCGGAAGACGCGTCTTTTGGGGCGCGTCTTTTCGTTTCCCTTTCTTTCCCCGTTCGTATATCATTCAGATATCGGGCGACACCATACCATACAATTATGGACGAACTCATACGAAATATCGAAGAACAGGAAGCACACGTCGATGCGGAGCTTTCCGATCCGGAAACGGCCAAAAAGCCGTCGCGTCTTGCCGAACTCGGAAAGAGGAAATCCGAACTCGCGAGCATCATGAATACGGCGAGGGAGTTCAGATCAATCGAACATTCGATGCGTGACAATGCCGGGATCATAAAGGAATCCGATGATGCGGAATTCAAGACGCTCGCCATGGAAGAAAACATCGCGCTTTCCGTCAGGCGGGATGCGCTTGAGAAAGAACTCAAGAAACTCCTCCTTCCCCGCGACCCGAACGATGACAAGGATGTCATCGTCGAAATCCGTGCCGGAGCCGGCGGTGACGAATCGAGTCTGTTCGCCGGAAGTCTCTTCCGCATGTACTCGCGGTATGCCGAATCGCTCGGCTGGTCACTCGTCGTCGTCCACTCGAACCAGACCGAGGTCGGCGGATTCAAGGAAATAGTCTTCGAGGTGAACCGCGGTCGGGCCGCCGTCGCGCCCTATCAGAAGCTCAAGTACGAATCCGGTGTCCACCGCGTCCAACGCGTCCCCGAGACCGAGAAAGCCGGGCGTATCCATACCTCGACCGCGACGGTCGCCGTGTTGGCCGCCGCCGAAGAAGTCGACGTCGAGATCAATCCGAGCGACCTGCGCATCGATACGTTCTGTTCGTCGGGTCCCGGCGGACAGTCGGTGAACACGACCTACAGTGCCGTCCGCATCACGCATGTCCCGTCCGGTCTCGTCGTCTCGTGCCAGGACGAGAAATCGCAGATCAAGAACCGCGAACGAGCGATGAAAGTGCTCCGATCACGTTTGCTTCAGTTCGAGGAAGATCGTCGTGCCAAGGAACTCGGTGACGCGCGCCGATCGCAGATCGGGACCGGCGATCGAAGTGAGAAGATCCGTACCTACAATGTTCCCCAGGACCGCGTCACCGACCATCGGGTCAAGATGTCGTGGAGCGGCGTCGAACGAATCCTTTCCGGCGGCATCGCGGACATCGCCACCGCGCTTGAGGAAGAAGATATCCGTCTAAAACTCGAGGAGGAATCGGGGAAGGCATCCGTATGACGACCCTTCGCGAGATCGCGAAAGACTCCGCCAATCGGATCGCGCCCGAAGACTTCACGCTCCTCGCTGCGTCCGCCGTCGGTCAGACGAAAGAGTTCGTCTTCCGTGAACCGGAGCATGTTCTCTCTTTGGAAGAAGGAATGAGGCTCCGTTCGATGATTGAACGCCGGGCAAACCACGAACCGATCGCCTATATACTCGGGGAACGGGAGTTTTACGGACTTCCGTTTTCCGTCACGCGCGACACGCTCGTCCCCCGTCCCGAGACGGAACTCCTCGTCGAGGAAGCGCTCGGTCTCCTTTCGAAACATGATAAACGGACGGTCGTCGCCGACCTCGGGACCGGAAGCGGTGCGATCATCGTCTCGCTCGCGCATACGCTTCGGAAAATGAAGCTTCTCGCGACAAGCAATGAGGTATCATGCGCGGAGAGAAAAATGAATTCGAAACTAACATCACTCACGCTTGTCGCAACCGACATCTCCCCAGCGGCACTCGATGTCGCGAAACGAAATGCGAAACGAAAGAGCATCCATGAAACCGTTGTTTCTGATAAACCTATCCCTAGTAATTTCGATCAAATCTCCGATGGTTCATGTTTCACAAATCCCTCACCCGGAATACCGGGCACTCCCTTTCCGAAAGGGAGAAATTCTGGACTATGCACGAGTGATGAAGAAGACTTTTCTCCCTTAGAAAAAGGGAGTACTGAGTCTTCGAGGGGAGGGATTTTCACCTCGACTTCGACTGCCGTACAGAGTAATCCTTCCCTTGAAGAAAGATTTGACATCGATTTTTTTGAAGGCAGCTTGCTCGATCCGATTCCGGAAAGCGTATTCGAGGAAAAAAATAACATACTCATCGTCGCGAACCTTCCGTATCTCTCACGTACGCTCTACGAAAGTGCGTCCGACGATGTGCGCCTCTTCGAACCCGAATCCGCGCTCGTCGCGGACGAAGACGGCCTCGCGCTCTATATCGAGCTCCTCGACGACATCGCCCGAAGGAAGGAATCTCGATGGAAGGATATCCGAGTCGCCGGCCTCTTTGAGATCAGTCCCGAACAGGAACCGACACTGAAAAAAATATTCCTCGACCGGTTCCCCTCCTCGCAAAATGATTTCCTCCCCGATCTCTCCGGCCGCACGCGCGTCTTCCGGTTCCGAATAGACTAAAGACGTTTTGCGAATAATAAAACTGCGGAAGAATAGTATCTCCCGCAGCTTTCGGTTCACATCGTCGGATTTTTATGATCGAAGAATCAGTATCGTCGTAAGCCGATCTTTTTTCGTTTCGGCACGAGCGACCCCCGATCTCGAACCGTTCGGCACGGCTCAGTTTTTTCATGTATTCCATGCGGTAATCATAAACCAGAGCGTCCTCATTCAGAACGGAATGAATGTAGAGACGAGGTATGCCTCGTCTCTACTGGACTGTCAGTTTGACGAAAACCTATTTTCCTCATATCCTTTTCCCACAAGCTGTAGTTTCACAACTTTTAAAACGGAGTTATCAAATGCCACTCCCCAACACTATTCCCCGGTTCCTGACCATGGATTACGATCCGGATACGACTACCTTCAGGCTGGTTTTCGACGAACGGTTCCTAACAGAGGCGGAGACGTCACCTAATGGGAACATTTCCGTACACAAGGCGCAGTTCCCTACACTCATCTGGAGTCCGCGGACGAATGGAGATCTTGGCATCGACGGTTGTCTTGTCTTCGAGTCACCGCTCGCCTATCGATACACGCTTCCTTGTCTCTTCAAGAATCCCCGTTCATGCCCGAAGTGCGGCGGGACCGGATACGATGACGACTGTATCTGTTTCGATTGCCGGGGAACGGGTACCAAACGAGATGATGATGTGGAAGCACGGAAATCATTTCATGATTTCGGTCATACATTACACATTATTTCCGACCTCTTAAGAAGACTCGTTTTTCCGTTTTACAAACCGAATAGCGTGCCGCTCATTCCGAAACACGTATCGGATATGCAGACGATGCTATTCTTCGTCGACAATGACGGTGGTCGCGACTCGGATATTCGCGGATGGTTGCACGACGATATTATCACGGTAGCACAGACGTTCACCGAAGAAGAGACGGCGTCCGTGTGTGAAGCGATGCGAAGCGTCAATGATCGACTCTATGCGAAACAATCTGCCGTATATGAATTCCCCTTCTATCATGGGAATCATTTCGAGTTGCAGGTTCCGGGAAGTCACAGCGCTCTCATACTGGACAAAAAGATAGCATCCTGGCAGTGCGGACAGGATCTGTACTGTCACAATGTCGACGGACGACCGTCGCAGATGATGCTTATGGCAGGACTCGCGACGATCGACCGACTCGCACGGAAACGACTTGCCGACACGAATGTTCGACGACAGTTCGCTCTCGATCTGTAAAAAGCAACGACAGCCTTATGCAAAACACATGAGGCTGTTCTCTTTTCAGGAACATTTTTGTTTTCCGCAAGCAAAAATCCCGCCTTTCGGCGGGATCCTTGCTTGAAGAACCAAAAAAATCGAAAAGAGGACTACTTTTTCTTCTTCTTCGCGACCTTCTTGACGGCCTTCTTGACGGTCTTCTTCACTGCCTTCTTGGCGACCTTCTTGACCGCCTTCTTGGCGACCTTCTTCACTGCCTTTTTCTTTGCTGCCATAGTGTTCACCTCCTTCCGTATTCCGCCGAAGCGGATTTTGTTTTGCACGACGGGTCGAATGAATCGTTGCACCGTTCCCTCCGTGCTTTTTTTATTTCGCGTGAAATTTTTTCCCGCGTGATTGTATTATATATATTTTTTGAAAAAAATCAAAGAAAAGAAAATCGTGTCAAGTGTTTTGAAACGACGCGCATGAATTTTTTCTCTCGCTCATACGACGAAGCGATACGATCGGATGCCATAAAAATGTTCGACAAAAATATTCGCATCACACCGTTTCGAAAAAATACTCACGCCCGTATGGATATATATTTCAAAAAATTTGATCCATCAAAAATGTACGCATCTTGTTTCATATTTTTTTCACCGATTTCGAAAATCGTCTCCGTCTGACTCCTGTTCATACTCGCTATCGTCGTCGGATTCATCACACCCATCGCCATCCGTCTGTCCCCGATCGCTCAAACGCACATCGCTCCCCTATTTCTTTTCGCCGAAAAGTCGCCTCACTAGGGCAAAAATCGCCGATTTTGTAAAGTTGACGGACACGTCAGAGGAACGTACCATGGAAACGCAGGGGGTCGATCCGGCTTGAACCATCGGTTTGGGATCGGAATCGAGGGCCCGACTTCAACGCAAGCGGCTCCTTTTACAATCAATAAACTAGAAAGGAAGGTGAATCACATGGAAGAAGATAAAGATATGAGCTACGAGGAGGGACTGTCGGAGAAAGTGAAGGTCTGGGTCCAGGAAAATCTCCGCGTCGTCACGAGCGTCTTCATCGTCGCGATCATCGCATTCGGAATCTATTCGTACTCGGATCGGTCCGCGTCGACCGACGATTCGGGTCTGAAAAAGATAGCGTCCTCTGAGACCGCCAAGCAGGATACGTCATCGGATACCACGACAGCCCAGGACAATGGATCGGCGAAGATGACCACTCCGACACCGGAGAAGGTTGCAGCTCAGCCGACGGAAACCAGCCGTGAGACGGAAACATCGTTCATCGAAGTCGCCGGGAGCGGAAACGGGCTCACCAATCTCGCCCGTCAGGCAACCGCTGATTATCTCGACAAAAACGCCGATTCGTCCCTGACGAACGAGCATCGGATCTACATCGAGGACTACCTTCGCAAGAAGGTCGGACATCAGGGAGGCGTGAAGACCGGAACGAACGTCGAATTCTCGAAGGATCTGATCAAGCAGGCCATCGACGCGTCCAAGCAGTTGAACGACCGACAACTCCAAAACCTGAAGAAATATTCCGCCCGCGTTTCGGCATTCCGAAAGTAAGAGAGGGTGGAACAGAAGCGAGCATACTACCGTTCTTTTGATTATTCTGAAGAAAGCCCCGCAACGCGGGGCTTTCTTCGTACTATTTTTTCAAATACCATTCCATCTTTCCGGAGTCGAACTCCGATATCGGAGTTCGACTCCGGCATCCGTTATTTTTGGGAAAAACCCGATCTAAATTCTCCTCGTTCCGGGACTCGTTCACAGCTTCTCTTACTCCCCGAGGCCACGGGCGACGCGCATGAAATTATTCACCCGATCAAGAATCTCACGATTCACGATGGCCGCATCACGGCCATACCGGAGTCGCGAAAGCTCCTTGAGCGCCTCGGCGACCTGTCGGTCTCCTTGGGGCGAAGGAAGCGTCTTCATATTGAACGGCTTTGTCTGTTCGCCGTTGATGAGAAGACGGGCGAAGCCCTGCCGATTGTCCACGTTCATGAGGTCGTTCGCCGTGAAGACCGGCGCAAATTGCTTCTCGAGAAACTCCGCGTCTTCCGGACCGACACGGAGTGCGACCATGGAGCCCACATTCCCAAATACCGCTTTGGAGATCTCTTCTTTGAGCTGGGCGATGAACTGGTGCACGATGATGAGGTCAAGCCGGTACTTGCGCGCTTCGGAAAGGATCTGGGCGATGGAATCCGTCGTCACGTTCTGGAATTCATCCATATAAAGGTAGAAATCCTTCCGTTCGTTTTCCGGAATGTCGACACGGGAAAGAGCCGCCATAAGGAGTTTGCCCACGATGACCATTCCCAAAAGGCGCGCATTGATCTCGCCGATCTTCCCCTTCGACAGGTTCACCAAGAGGATCTTCCCCTCGTCCATGATGCCCCGGAAGTCGATACTTGATTCCTGCTGGGCAATGATCGGTCGCATGATGTCGTTGGAGATGAACGTAGTGAGTTTCGAGGTGATATAGGGCACCATGTTCGCGAGTGCTGCATCACCTCCGGCTTTCTCAGCCTCCTTGGTCCAGAAGTCGCGTACGATCGGATTCGTGCAGTGAGAAAGTTTCATCTTCCGGAATTCCTCATCGGCAAGCACACGCGAGATCTCCATCAGGGTCGATCCGCTCTCCGGATGTTCCATGATGAGAAGCATCGCGTTTCGCATGTACTGTTCGAACATTGGTCCGCCGGTCGATTTGAGATCGTAGAGTTGGTCGAAGATACCGATCATCTCGTTGATGACGAAGGTCTTCTGCTCGGGGTGCTTCGGATCGTATTCGAGCATATTGAGTCCGATCGGTCGTCCCGTATCGGACGGATCGAAGACGATCACGTCGTCAGCTCGCTCCCGAGGGATGGAGGCGAGGATACTCTCGATCGCATCGCCATGCGGGTCGATGAAGCACAAGCCGTGCCCCGCCTTGGCATCCCATTTCGCAAGCCCCTCGATGAAATATGATTTCCCCGTCCCCGTCTGGCCGACGACATAGAGGTGTCGGCGACGGTCATCGTCGGTAAGGCGAATATCCGTCCGCGTACCGCGGTAATCGTTGTATCCGAGCGGGACCCCTTCCTTGGGAATATTGACCGGCGGGGCGGCGGCGCCAGCCTTGAGCCACTTGATCTTCGGGGTCTCGGTCACCGAAATCGGGAAATGAAAAACGGATGCCACCTCCTCGGAGGACAACAAGACGGCATGTTCGGCATCGAAGTTCCGGAAGATATAATCGAATGCGGCCTGCTTTCCCTTTTTGCGTTTCTTTACGCGAAACGAGTTCACTTCGGTATAGTCGAACTGTGTGAACGCATTCTCCATGTGCGACAAAAGTTCTTCTGCCCGAGATTCGGTCTTTGCCGAGGCGAGTAGTCGGATATTCGTCCGAAACGCCGGCAAATTCGACTTGTTCTCAATCGCTTTCACGAGCTCCTGTTCTTCGGGCGTGAGGGACACGGTCCGGTCCTCCGACTTTGGATGATTCGGATCCGACGACGACATGCCCGAGGTCGCCTGCGACGCCGTTTCCTTCACGACGGCCTTGGCGACACTTTTGGCGAACGCCGCATGAGAAGATAAAGGGCTTTCTATGGCCTGTTTCAGCTGTTTCCCTTGTTGCATCCGCTGTGCGATTTCCTTGCCCTGTTTGCGCCACTCGTTTCCTCCGGTCGGTGCGAGCACGAGCTGGATAACGGAACCCTCGTCCTCGGTATCCATCTTGCTCATCGCCGTCGCGATCTCGTCGAGAGAATCGGTTCCCATCATCTTGTAGGTCCGAAGCGGTAATGCAAATGTCTTCTTGAGCTCGAGGACCGAAATCGCCGTCGCGGAGCCCGGCGTGAAAATCGTATAGTCGGACGCCTTCTCGATGACCGCATCCGGAAAAAAACTATGCACCTGCTTCTCAATCCCGTCACGAAACCGCTTGGGCATCGAGATGAAAAAAAGAATCTCTTCGCTTCCCGCCGGTTTCGATATCTCGAACACGATAGTTGGCGCCTCGTAGAAAAACCGTTTGATCGGATTCGTGGTCCGTTTGAACGATGCCATGGCCTCGAGCAGTTTTTCCATGACGAGCACTTCCTCTTTCCACGCCTCGGCCTGTTTCTGCTCGCCGGGACGATCCGCCTTCTTCGTCACGCGGACGAGCTCGACATCCATCGCGATCGACTGGTTCACCTGCGCACGAAACCGAAAAAGACTGCGCGTCACGAGGAGCCCGCCCGTTACCAAGGAGAACAGTCCCGACACGAGCAGGACCGGCAGAAGGATGATATTGGGATCGAATATGACCGTGGCTCCCATAGTGTGTCTGTTTACTGTTCTTGTTTCCGAATCCGTCGATACCTATTCGTCACGGATCACGCCCTTGGCCACAAGCGCCTCGTAGAAGCGTGAAGCGAGCGCATCGTGCATCCGGTCGAGGACATAGTAGTCATTGAGGTGTATGGCGACCTTGACTGCGTACTCCACGCCTTTCGTCTCGACGAGCGAGAGGAGTTTCGTGACACGCGATTCCTCGTCAGTCTCATTGTACACCGATTTCGCATCGAGTTCGACTTCCGCGACATTCGGTACGACGGATGTGGGCGAAGCGGTCGTCGGGACCTTCGAGAGAATCTCGGAAAATTTCTCGCTCGCCCGTTCCTTCGATGCCTCGACGGACGCATCGATCGGCTGTTCGACCGATCCCTCCCCGAGCACTTGCGGACCGGCTTCCGTCGCATTACCTCCCTCGAACGGCTTCACTTCCGGAATGACATTGATATCTGGCATACGCTTTTCTTACGGATTTACGATTTGATCAACCACGTTTCCCCCATCTCTTCGCAGCTCGGGCGGCGGCGAAAAATCTTCCCGCTCGATCGGGATCATCATGCGATCGTCCTGCCCGGTCGAGAAATTCCGGTAGTCGCTCTCCATATCGTGGAATAATTTGGCGGCGGCGTGCCTCGATAAAAAGATCTCCGACTTCTCTCGCCCTCCTCGGATCCATACCATGCTCTCCGAACGGATTTCTGACCGCCCGGATAACGATTTCAGGGACATCCTTCGCTGGCATCCGCCCAATCGGACCGAACATCTGGCTATCCTCTCTTGGACTCCACAAAACCGACGGCTTGCCATCAACCGAGGCAGTGCCGATCACTTCGGCATTCGCCGGCATATTCGACGCATTCGATGGCACGTTCGGAGTCGGCATAGCATCCTTCACCGCCTGTGTGTTCGTTCCCTTCGGAGTCGCGGCATCAAGAGCTTCCGTCGGGACCTTCGGCGACGCGGGAGCCTCGGCTACGGGCATGGTTCTCACGGTCTGATGCACGGCGCCCGACGGCGTCCCGGTCCGGAACTCGCGTACCTGTTCCGAATACTGATGCAGATTCCGTATCTGCGCCTCGCTCAACCCCTTTGCCTTACGGATCGCCTCGTCCATCAGGTCCTTCGTAAAATTCACCTTGTCGTCAACTTTCAATGTGCCGGCATGTGAGACCTTCTTCTGCAGATAATCCTCTATGAATACCTTCTGCTCCGGCGTCAGTCCCTTGAGATTCGGATCCTGTCCGATGTACCCCGAAAGTGCCCGGCGTGCCAGCTGAGTCACGCCTTCGCCCGTCTTCGCGGTTTCGATATATTCCTTCCCGACGGCTTCGACGGCTTTCGACCCCGCCTCGGAAGCCTTGTGTTCGACCGTTCCTTTCAACACTTCGGATGCGGTATGCCTTCCAGGAACGTCGGTCCGATGAGAAACATGTTGAGCTGTGGAATCAGCGGACGCCCCGCTCTTTATTTTTTCGGCAGTCTTGACGGCTTTATCCGCGATTTCGTGTGCGGAAGCTCCGGTCGGAGTATGCGGGACAGTCGAAGAGGGAGTAGTGCCTCCTTTTATTTTTGTTGCAGCCTTGGCTGCAACCTCATGCGAAGTGACTCCAACGCCAGATCCGGTCGGCGTCGGCACTCCATGAAATCCGTGCTGGACCCAGTCGGACACCTCACGTACTCCCTGCGCGACTCCGGCACCAAGCAACGCAATCGTTCCCGACATGACCGCGCCCTTCTTCGCCTCGAACCATCGATAATCGCTTCGCGCCGACTGTATGCGTGATTCCTCCTTCCTTTGTTTTTCCCCGAACATCCGTTCGAAGCGATACGCCGTATTCTTTTCCTTCTCTCCGTCAGTGTCCGCAAAAACTCCGATATTCATCTCCGCTCGCGATAGCGCTTCTAAAAGATGTATCCGACTCCGCATTCCTTCGGCCCCGTCCCCGAAGCTCACCAGGTCAGCATCCATTTTCTTCTTGACAGAGTCGACTCGTGCAGCGAGATTTTTCAATTCGCGCTTCATCCCTTCCGTATCATCAGCCGACAATTTTGCCACACGCTCGTTAATGATGTCGAGTCGATCGGCCAGTCCGCGCTTTCGTCCATCATGAACATCTTTTTCCGAAGCCGTAGCATGCGCCATCGCTCGCTTGCTCGCCTCAAGTTTTTCCTTGGAAATCTCAGTTGGCTTTCCGATCAGCTTTCGAAACCAACCCGCAGTCGCGTTCGCTCCAGTCGGTGGAGCAGATTCGATACCCCTGCGAGCTTTCCTGTCCTGATCGACCAGCGTCTCCTTTGCCCGCTTGTACCCCATCACACCACCAATGATGGAGGCCACCAGAGGAGCGGTGGCAATACCGAGCGTACTTGCAAAAGCCAATCGCCCGGCCATACCGCCGGCAAAATACATGCCACGTTCCGCGCCGGTCGTCTTGAAAAAAGACATGAGCGTACTCCGTCCTTTCAGACTTTCGAGATATTCCCCGGCTTCCGGATGAGCCTGCAGATGTTGGACAAGTCGGACGCGGTTGTCGGCCACGCGCAAAGAGCTGTATTCATTCCGAACGACTTCGTACGACTTCGGATTCTCACCCCGATTCCGATCGATACTGTCCGCCAATCTCTGATACGCTTCATCATACGACGCTTTCGCCGTATCGTATTTCTCACGATCTTTCTTAGATGCTCCTTCGAGTGACCATTCGTGCGGGATTGTCGCAAACCGGTTCGCGAATTCATTGAAAGCGAGTCCTTCCTTCCAAAAGTCATCATCCTGAGCGTCCGCCTTGTTGTCTGGCAATGAGAGAAATGCTATATGAAGTTTTCCATTCATTTCGATCATATCCAAACCGCTCATCTTTACCCCCTCTATCAACTGAGTGAGTTCGGAACCGTATTTCTTCAGTCCTCCCGAAGACACCTGCCCCGCGAGTTCTTTCTTCTTCGTGGTCAGATGAAATCCCTTCAAAAGCCCGCTCTTGGCCGTATCTAGCGCAGTATCATCGACATTGCGCGCCGCCGCCTGCAACAAACTTTCCGCGACGAACAGCTGTTGTCCTTCGGTCTTCAGATCGGAAAATCCGGGAACCGTAAGAAGATCAGCCTGTCTGATTCCGAGCGCTTCGAATTTTTTCAACACGGCATCGGAAGGAGTTTTGTTTTCGACGTCATCGAGACTCAATGGTTTGACGAAATCCACTTTTGGCAGTTCCGGTTTCGGAATGGTCGGAGGAGATTGTGGCACATCCGGAGTAGGAGCCGGTTCCTGTCCGGGAGAAGAAAGGAGCTCCTCTAGATCCTCGTCGGGTATGTTCCGCATGCCGGACAGCACGACTTCAGCCTTGCCCGCATCGACAAGCTTGGCAGCGAGCGCAAAAAGGAATGAGTCGATCGAACTGCCTTCAGCGTCGGAGATATCTATCCCGTTCAATTCGGCATCACTTTCAAACTGTCGCGAGACACGATAAAAGAATTTTACGACTGATTTCTCTTCCTCGTTCAATTTCGAAAAATCATCCTTGTTCCTGTTGAATCTATCAAGGAAACGTTCTGTGGATGTACCGCCGTTCCTGCTCGCGTCGAAGCCATCCTTGGAAAGCATCTCCTTCAAGGCCAAATGAGTCGCGTCGATCTTCTCCCGTCGATCCCTTTCTTGCTTCAATTCTAATTCTGCGGTTTCTGGCTCTTGCACTCCTACCGCCGGTTCCGGATTCTGTTGCCCCGCATCCGGCGTCTTCGTAAGCGATTCGATTTCCTTGTTCAATTGTTGTTGAAGCTTTTCTTTTTCATTCGTTCGGGAAGAAATCTCATCGTCCAAAAGACGAAGTTTTGACTGATACATTTCCGTTTCTTTGAGATGACCGGCGGAAACATCCTCAGAACGAGAAAGGCTTCCGAAGACATTCTTCGCCTTACCCATGGAAAGCGTGTGACTTTCCTCGTTCCGCTTCAAATCCTGCTCGACCTGTTCTTTTTCCTTTTGCAAATCAGAAAGAAGAGATTTCCTTGTTTCAATCTCTTGCTTCAGCCACTCGATTCTCCTCTCCCGATCCTTTCCGCCTTCAGACAGGTTTTCATTCAACGAAGCTCGTTGCTCACCGACATACACGAGCGCTTCCGATGATATTCGGTCACCCTGCGATTCGGTCTCGAAATCAGGACTCGGAGCGGTTTCGGGAACGACTTCTCCTTCCGGCTCCGCGATGACCGTTATTGCATCATCCGGTTTCGGCGTCTTCGATGGTGCCCCGAGAATGAATTCGGCTTCCTTGACCGCATCCACCGACCCCGGATTGGACCGAAGTTCTCCAAGTTGAATTTGAAACGACTCCCTCAATTTCTCACGGGAAGATTGTCGTTTTTCCAATTCCTCTTTCCGCTTCTTTTGAGCGGCTATTTCCTGTCTCAGTTTATCGATTTCCAATCCGAGTGATTTTTTATCTCTCTCCAGATTCACCCGTTCATTATCGGGCAACGAGGAGGGGTCGCCCTTCAGCCGTCTCTCGATTCCTTCCCATTCTCTGATTTTCTCTCGACGGATTTCATTGAGAGGAACGTTCTTCTTCCTGAATTCCCTTTTTTCCTTCGTCTGTATCTCGGTCTGAAGCGTCTCAACCCTCTTCTTCAAATTGATAAATTCAGTGGCAACTTCCGCGAGTGTTCCTTTAAGGTATTTGAACCTGGCCGTCTCGTTCACGGCTTCTTTCTTCCTCGGATCGGTAGCAACCGGAACTTTTTTCTTCTCGACTTTTTCAATTTCGGCAGGAGCAACTTTTTTAACAGTCTTTTTCTCCCTTTTGACATCCCGCCTCGCCCGCTCTTCGAGCGGCGTAATGAGATTTTTCAATATCCCGATATATTCATCGCCAGACAATCCCAGCTCCTTGGCCATATCCTCTATTTTCTTCCAATCCTCTTCGAACTTCTGTTTTGCTTTCGTCGATTCATCAGGCCCATTCGCGATACACACATCATGCTCCATCTTGAGCATAGTAAGCTTCAGCTGTTTCAACTTCTCTGCCTGGATGTCTTCCTTGGTTTTTCGGATATTATCTTCGAGACGCGTCTTCTCCGGACTACTATTCGTCGCCTCCTTATAAAACTTTTCCTGCACCCAAAGGTTCGATTTCAGATTCTCCAAAACGGTAACGTTCGAACCCTTATCTTTTTTTCCAATCTCCTTTTTTACCGTTCGACGAAGGTGCTTTTCAAAATCCTTGATCTCCTTTTCGAGAAGCTCGATCAATCGGCGGTTCACGCGTTCCTTCTTCTCATCTTTCTTTTTTGGCACTTCCGGAGACGGTGCCACGAGCCCTTGCTCGACAACCTTTTCCGGCACGACCAAACCTTCCGAAGCCGGTCGCTCCGACTTCTTGAGTTCGGCTTGGATTCTTCCTAAAGAATCCCTCCAGTCAGGTTTCTGAGGGTTCTCATCCTTTGACGACATACGGGTATCGGACAGTGTTCAAAACGACTTCAGCGAAGTCTTACAGGATATTCAGCGATTGCTTCTTTTTATGCTATAATCTTATCACAATAAACAGAAAGAAAAAATATGAAGGGGAACGTTCTTCGGTCACGCACCGTATTCTGGTCACTGCTCATCCTTATCACCGTCGCCGGGTTCGCCATCCGCTTCTACGATATCAACGCCCTCCCATCCGGACTCTATCCCGACGAGGCGATGAATGGCACCAACGCACTTGATGCGAACCGTACCGGCAACTACAAGATCTTCTATCCGGAGAATCAGGGTCGTGAGGGACTCTTTATCAATATCCAGGCATTCTCGATCAAGGCCTTCGGCTCCAACATGACCGCGCTTAAGCTCCCATCGACGATTTTTGGCGCCCTTGCTATCCTTGGTGTCGGCCTCCTCGCCTGGGAACTCTTCCGGAGTCGGTACGCCGCCCTCATCGCCGCTTTCCTCGTGGCGACCTCGTACTGGGCCATCAACTTCTCGCGTATCGGCTTCCGCGCTATCATGGTTCCGTTCGTCCTCTCATTTTCGTTCTATTTCTTCTTTCGTGGCCTCAGGAAAGAACGCTTCCTCCCCTTCATTTTGTCCGGGCTCTTCTTCGGGACGGGACTCAACACCTACACCGCCTTCCGACTCGCACCATTCATCCTGATTTTTCTTTTTCCATTCCTGTGGCTCTCGTACGATTCCTTTTTCAAACGATTTTGGAAACACGCCCTCGTTTTTGTCCTCTGCGCAGCGATCACCGCGGCCCCGATGTTCTATACGTTTGCTGTACAACCCGACATATTCCTGTCACGGGCGGACAATGTCTCCGTTTTCACAAACAATCACAAAGACCTCTGGGGTACGCTCGCCAAGACGATCGGCCTCTCTCTCATCAAGTACAACTTCGTCGGCGACCAGAACTGGCGACACAACTTTCCTCCGTATCCGGTACTCGATCCGATCGTCGGTACCTGCTTCCTCGGCGGATTTCTTTTCTCGCTCGGCATGCTCTTCCGAATTCTGCGGGAGCGCCTCCGCACCAAACGTCCCGACACCGAACTGGCCGTCCACGCATTCCTCTTTGCCGGATTCATTTCCATGCTCGCAGCCGAATTCCTGACCAACGAAGGCCTCCCGCACGCGCTCCGTTCTATCGGCACGCAACCGTTCGCGCTTCTGTATGCGACTATCCCGCTTCTTTTCCTCTTCCGGAAGGCTTCGCTCTCGAAAGGAAGCACCAAAGTCGCGATTATCATCACGCTCGCGCTCATACTCTGGGTTTCCGCTTCCTGGAATATCGTCAAATATTTCGTCTTCTGGCGGAACCGGACGGAACAACACGTCTCGTTCAACGAGAACTACCGGAACATGGCCGAATACCTCGTCTCGTTTCCAAAAGAGACCAAAAAATACGTCGTCCCCGATTCCTTCATCGCCGTCCAGCCGATACGGTTCCTGACAGACGGACGGACCGAGAATATCGAATACGTCGATAAGAGCACCGTTATTACGATACCCTCCGTCATCGTCATGCAAAACTATGACCAACAAATGCTCACAAACATACAGAAATTTATGCCGGCATCGCATGCGGAACACATCGATCTCCATCCCGGTTTCGGATCCGACTTCACGGCCATCATCGTAGAGTAAGGCCGGAAAATTGTAACTTTCCGACTTTATAAGATATGACTTTCGCCCGCCTGCATCGCTATGCGAAGCATTGCTGGCAGGACTTTATAGACTTTTGACTTAAATCTATGGACCACCTCAAAAAACATGCCAGGCTTGCCGTCACGCTCATGCTCACGGGTTTTTTCCTCCTCTCGCTCTCTCTGGCCTGGCAGGAATCGACGACCGAAGATGAGAAGGCGCATGTTCCGGCTTCCTATTCCTCTGTCCGGTTCGGCGATATGCGACTCAATCCCGAACATCCCCCGCTCATCAAGGATCTCGCCGGCATCCCACTCCAGTTCATGAGCCTTTCCTTCCCGACCGATTCGGCACAGTGGCAAACCGGCGTCAATGAACAATGGTCCATCGGCGATATGTTCATCCACCAAAACGACGCCGAGTGGGTCATGTTCTGGGCCCGATTCCCGATTATCCTCATCGCGGTCTTATTCGGCTTCTGCATCTACCGATTCACCAAGGCATTCGCAGGCACGGTCGCAGGGCTCTTCGCGCTTCTTCTCTACGTCGCCGATCCCAATGTCATCGCGCACGGTCACTATGTCACGACCGACCTCGGCATCGCGGCATTTATTTTCCTCGCTATCGTCTTCTTCGTCCGTTTCCTCCGAAAACCGACTCTCGGGAACACCCTTCTCTTCGGCGTTTTCTTCGCTTTAGCCGAGCTCGCCAAATTCTCCGCGATCCTCCTCTATCCGTATTTCGCTCTTATCATTCTCGCCTACGCGCTCACTCGGCCCAAGTCCGATACGATCCATGACTCACATTTCCTCTTCGCCATCAAGCAACTTTTCTCCTACACATTCAAATATCTTGGCGCCCTCGTCGTTTGTTTCGCACTCATCTGGACCCTCTACTTTTTCAATACCGTAAACGAACCGGGCATCAAGATGGTCGAAACTGCCAAAGATTTTTTCCAACAAGACAATCTGCCAGCACACTTTGCTATTGACACCGTCACGTCGCTTTCCGGCTCTGGAGCGACCAAACCGTTCGCCCAGTATCTCCTCGGTTTCTTCAAGGTTTTCTCGCGCTTCGAGGGTGGCAATACCCACTATTTCCTGGGTACGGTCACTCCGGACGCCAGCCCGTGGTATTTCCCGATAGTCTTCACCCTCAAAGAGACCCTCCCCTTCCTCTTCTTCCTCGTCTTCGGTGGCGTCTATACCGTCGTCCGGATAGTCAAAGTCTTCGCCGGGAAGTCCGCACGCACCTGGCATACCGTCATCTCACACTCCATCCAAAGCCACATCACCCAGTACACGATGTTCGGTTTCGTCGTCTTGTACGCATTCGTGAGCATCACCGGGAACCTCAATATCGGTTTCCGTCACCTATTCCCCATCATCCCGCTTCTCGAAGTCCTCATCGCCAAGACCGTCTTCGATTTCATCCGTCGCAAGGGCTTCCATGGCGAGCATGCTTCCCGCGTCGCGCTTACGGTACTCGCCTTCTGGATCTTCGCAATCCCTGTCCTCGCCTATCCTTCCTACCTTTCCTACTTCAATGAGGCGGCAGGCGGACCAAAAAACGGCTACCGGTATGTCACCGATTCCAACTACGACTGGGGACAGGACATGAGGCGACTCCGCGACTTCGTCGATGCATTCAATGCCTGCAAGGCCGGCACGGCCGATCCCGCCACCTGCACGAAATTCGCCGATATCGAACGGTACCCGCCGATCAATCAGATCCACACGGCCTACTTCGGCGGTGCCAATCCGAAATACTATCTCGGCGACAAGTATATCGAATGGTATGCCGACTGGGGACGTCGATCCGGCTGGCATGCGATCTCGGCCACCTTCTGGCAAGAAAGCCTGTACCAATCAAACCCGACCGGCAAACTGACCTATCGGTGGATTGTCGACGGGGGCTACCCGCTCGCCTGGCATGCCGGTGATTCCATCTTCGTCTACTATGTCCCGCCATCACCGGGGATAGAATGATTCGAAATGAAAAAACCGACCCTCAAAAGTCGGTTTTTTGTTCCCTGCCATTTGTTCCCTGCTCTCTCTTCTCTTTTCTGTCTACCCGTTCGCCATCCGCGATACGAAGCGACGCGAGACCGGCAAGAATGCGGCCCATCGCCTGTTTTCTATCCGGCCGACGCTTCTGCCATCGACAAACTTCTCGGCTCGATATTCCTCATTCAGGAAATCGTACCTGACGATCAGCCGACCGCTCCCACCAAGAGTGTTGCGATAGGTCATACGAAATACCGCCCCTTTGTTGGAAAACGACTTCAAATCTGGTTCATAGGTCGCTCGCTCCAAGATGGTATCATCACCGACCGATCGACATCGCGAGAACGACACGACCGTGAGGAACGGCGAGAGTTCCGGACGACCCGGTATATCCAACCGTTCCGGTACGAAATTTCTTTGGCGTTCATCTTTCGAAGCGACAGTCATACGCATGAATGAAAAAATCTCTCTCCGCGAGGGAGAGAGATCATTCGGCATCTTCCCCCGTACGGGGCTGGACGGGGCACCTTACAGAGGCAGGTTGCCGGTGGGTCTTCGAGCCAGAACTCTCGCCACCTCTTGATATCTTCGATTGTAGTCGCAGTATACCGTAATTTGGATTCACTGTAAACAGCTCTCCCGTCACGCTCCGATGAATGCGGCCAGGGAGCGAGTCACTTTCGTCTTGATTTCATTTTTCTTGGTTTCATCGAGCTTCACGCAGCCTCCGATAAGCAGATTTTTCGTCTTCACGCCACAAAACTCGAGCGTATCCGAGGTTGTCACCAAGATCGACCGCCGAAGCCGGACAGCATACTGATAGAACGTCGGCCCGCCGGAAGTAGTGATTACCAAAGCGTGTTTCCCTTTCAGGAGACCCTCCGGAAAACCGTTCTTCTGGTATTGAAATGCGAACCCGGATGAGAAAACCCGGTCATAGAATCCCTTGAGTATCGCCGGTACATTGCTCCACCATGTAGGATAAATGAAAACATACTCACGCTCGGCAATAATCTTCTCCTGAATCTCTCGAATTTTCGGATCGGTCTTGGACAGTCCGCGATCGATCATTTCTTCGGGTCGTAAAATGGGATCAAAGCCAGTCGCATACAAATCAAGCACCTCGTATGATTTCCCTTTTGCCAAGAGCCCTTCCTCGACCGTTTTCAAAACTTCCCCACAGTGCCCTGCCGTGTCGAAATGCGCATATATGATCAGCATAGCGTTGTCTTTTAATGATCCCGATTTAATAATCTAAATTGATTCAGACTGTGCAGACGTTCAACCCCGTAAAATTTCGACTACGCAATCACGGAGTCTACGTTCAGTTTTTGACGTATCTCTCCTAAACCCGTTAACTCGTGAGCCGAATAACGTTCTCTCGGTGTCAGTTGTAGATCGTACGTCTCTCCCGACTTTATGACTTGTGACTTTACAGACTTTTGACTTTATGGACTTTACAGACTATTCCTTGTTATCTGTCCCATTCCCTATTCCGTATTCTTGATTCATTATTCCTTATTCCTGGCTCTTCCCGATTCTCCTCAGCTCTTCCCCGGCGGACCGAAGATCCCGGGCCAACGGATTTTCCTTCCATCGCTCGAGAATCGCCACGATTACTTTCAGTTGATACGCGACGGTCTTCTCTTTGGGCACATGGAACCGCGAGAATACCTCGTCCCCATTCCGTTCATGATCATCGACGAGCTCGGTGACATTGGAGAGCACGTCCGCCGATTTCACGAGAATCGAATCGTGTGAGAAGTGTGCGATATGGTCGAGTGCCTCTTGTTTGCGCTCGTCCCACGGCAGACTCCGATCGGTCTCCGTCACCGAAAGTACGAGTGTGGCGACCGTCTCTCCGAATCGTTCCGCGATCATCTCCACGGTCACTTTCTTGTGGTCGGCGCTATCCTCGATGGTATCGTGCAGTATCCCCGCCACGACGACATCCTCCGACGCATCCGTAAGCGACAAGATGACGCCAACCGTCAACGGATGCGTGATATACGGGATTTCCTTGCCCTTGCGCGTCTGTTGCTGATAGTGGTTATGGGTCTTCGCCGCGAACTTGATCGCCTTCTGGATGTTTTTCGTATAGATCATAGGTCGGTCATTCGATATCGTATCCACAGTATATGCCCGTTTCACCGAAATACGCCAGCTATTTTGAATCTTCCCTTCCAGACAAAGGAATATACCCTGACGACCGCATGATTAGGTCACCGGTTTTTCTCGGTTTTCACACGATGCGAACTTCGTTCGTAAAGCCATTTCCGGACGTGTATAAAAAAATCGGGACATCCTTTACGGATACCCCGATTGAAGTCAAAAGTCTCCGAGGACCGTCCTCGGAAACATAAATCTGAGCCATTTTATGATTCGCCGGAAAATAAGTCACTTTCTATCCGCGATGCGATTATTGACGGTTCGTATACAAACACCACGATGCAAGCGCATGGACGTTTATGATATCGCCGTTCTTGATCATCTTTGCTATCTCATCTTCGGAAAACCAGAAGCTCTCAATTTCTTCCTCGATATCCTTTTCCCGTGATTCTCTCGTCAAATCACTTGCCAGAAAGACATGCATCTTTTGCGTGGACCGCCGGTTATCCATAAGATAGATTCCCAGCAGATCGAGCGTATTCGCCCGATACCCCATCTCTTCCATCAATTCCCGGTTGGCGCCCTCTTCGGGTTTTTCATGCGCCGGTGCACCTCCGCCTGGAAATTGGAATATTTTCTGATTCGACGGGTACGAATACTCGCGTTGAACAAGGATCTTGTCATTTTGTTTCGCGATGATGGTCACGCAACAGCTCCCGTTGTCCTTCTGTTTGAGGTAGGTCGTCTTCTGGCCACTTGGCAAAATGATCTCATCTTCGACCAGCGTCATACGAGGATGACTGAATATACTCTTTCGATGAAATAGTTTTCCACATATCCGTTTGTCTCACTTAATATTGTACCAAATCCTTTTCGGACTTATATTATACCGAATCAAATAGATTACTGGCAGAATAAGGGGGTTCGCCCCGGCATTCGCGGGACGGACTCCCAACCAGCAAACTGAAATAGATTATTTTGATTTGGTATTACTGCCATATATCATACGTATATATCGTCAGTTCTCACTCAGCGCCCTAGGGAACGAGAAAATGACGACCGTCATTTTCGCGTCCCCCTATTTTTTCTCCTTCCTCGTTCGCCAACCTGTGAACCTGTGAACCTGTGAACCTGTGAAGAAACGATACTCATTTTTTTACATTATCTACCTTCTTTGCATTGGTATTCGTGGGAGTCCCGCTCTGGATCGGGGTAGGGGTCGCCGGAGTAGCCGTCGGATTCGTAGCCGTGGGGTCCGGCGGAGGCGTCCAGTCCGAGTATGCAAAGAATGCCTTGTTCTCGGTACGAAGGTCTATATACCGGAGCACGGAGCGCCGATCTTGCGGGATTTCCTTATCAAGGACAAGCAGAAGCGAAGCGATCGTTTTGTCGGGATCGAGAGTGAGATTCGCAAGGATATCCCACCCATCTTTGGTCGTGATCCGTACCTCGTCGGACACGCGAGACGGAGAATGCATCGGCGACGTGACGGCGATACCGGCACGATCCGGGAGCGCTTGTGCCAAACGGATGATTGCCGAAGCCGACTTCGGATCGAGGAGCGGTTCACCGATGGTCACCGGACTGGAACCGTCGTCGATAATGCGCAGGAGGAACGGCTCATTGCTCGGCGTCATCGAGGACGAACCGTCCTCCGCTACGCCATCGTCACCGACCAGAGAGCACGGATCACCGGAGCACCACAAAAGTATCCGGTCCCGTTCGGTCACCTGAATGTGTATCGTATCCGGGAACTGCCGGGATATGGACGCGGTCGCAAGCTTCGGAAAAGCACGAAGCATATCGTTCCGAATCGAATCGGTCGGTGCGAGGAAAAAATTGTCTTGTGAAAAGAACCGGAACGTTTTTTCAGCAAGCCGATCCCGGACAAATGATTGGATATCCTCCGCTGAAATATCTTTCGTGCCGGACAATTCGATGATTTGTATCTTATGGAAGTCTGAAAAGAAAAGAGTATAGGTCGTCACGGAAAGGAATGCGACCCAGAGGAGAATAGCCCCGGAGAGGACGCCTCCTGAACGCTTCGGCTTCTCACGGACCAAAAGCGGCTTCCGAACCCTCCGATCCGGCAGAAACGCTTCCCGAAACATGTGTGCATGTGGCGAAACGGCTTGTTTCTCCTTCTTCGAGAGAAGCAGTTTCTTCGGCTTCAGTTCCGTTTTCCGTTTTGGTTTTATCGTTTCAGGTTTATTTTTCATACGGGATCAGATCGAGACGAGAAACAGTCGATCAAGCGACAGACGCGCATTCGCATTGGTATCCCGAAGCGAGCGGGTCGTCTTCTCGATATCTTCGAGGAAACGATACCGACGTACGACTGACTTGGCGGAATCACCCCGTTTTTGCATATTTCTCAAACCCGAGGCCCACCACTCGAGTACCTCGGCCGTTTCAGTTGGCGACGTGGACAATTTCTCCGAAAGGGCGAGTCGCTCAGAAACAGAAAGTGCCGAAAGACGGAAAAGGGATCGGAGCAAATCCCGACGACCGGAAAACGCATCGGGATTGGCGATTGCGCCGGCGACGATTCCCGGCCGGCCGAGAGAAAAGAAAAATGGTTCAGCGACTGACGAGCCGAAGCCGGACCGCATCGCTTCCTCGGAAACGGATGCGAACGGGACACGGAATGTCCGGGAAACGACCGTGTCACGAAGCAATCCTGTCCGCGAGGCAATCAGAATGAGTATCGAGGACGAGTTCGGCTCTTCAAGCAGTTTGAGGAGCGCATTTTGGGCCTCCTCGGTCATCCGATCGGCATCGTCGATCAAGATGACGCGACGATGCGCTTCCGCCGGAAACCGACTCAAAAATTTTCCTGTCTCGCGGACGGTTTCGACGGATATGCTCCGTTTCCCACCTTCCTTTTTTGCCTCGGGTGCAAATGATAAAAAATCCTGTTTCTGCGACGGGTCCTCACCAGGAAAACCAAGGAGTGACGCAGCGAATTCAAGCGCCACAAGGCGTTTTCCGACCCCTTCCGGGCCGAAAAAGAGGAACGCATGATGCGGGAGCTCTCCTAATGAAATCTTCCCGAGGAACGTCCTCTGTCGTTCGTGTCCGATAATAGCCATACTGAGATCAATGACTGGTAACATGTGGGAGTTCACCCCGGCATTCACAGAGCGAATCCTCTTAACAAAAAGCTCTCTTCTCTATTTTTATACTGCACTTTCGTCGGACCGACGCGCTTCTCGGTATTCACATTTGGAGAGAGTTTCGAATTTCGGTGTAATTATTTCTTCTTCCCTTTTTGCCAACAATGCTCGCCATGTCGAGAGGAACCGATCTTCCGAAAACCATTTTCCGGCATCAGGATCAACGACGTATGCGTCGGTACCACGAGCCAGGAACCGCCGTACCGCATCCGCGAGCACCTCGGGAGTCGCAGCCCCGAAGTATTCCCCGGTTTTCCCTTCCGTGACGATTTCTGCCGTGCCGCCCTTGTCGAGCACGATTGCCGGAGTCCCGAGCGAAACAGCTTCCGCCGCCGCCATTCCGAAGTCTTCTTCCGATGGCACGATGACCGCCGTAGCGAGACGATAGAGTGAGACCAGCTCGGCATCGTCCACGGAGCCGAGAAAGTCGATGTTCTTCTTCGCGATCGATTCGAGATGTCGACGTTCACGTCCTTCCCCGACGATCCGGAGCGGAAGTTGAAGTTTGTTGAAGGCTTCGATCGCGATATCGATACCCTTGCTCGCGGTTAGTCGCGACACCACCAGAAAAAAATCCTCTCGTTCCCCCGCTCCCCTGCCAGAGGGGAGCTGTCCCGTATTCGGGACTGAGGGGTGGGAGCCCCTGCCAGAGGGGAGCTCCCCGGCTTTGCGGGGTGATGGATGGGAGCCTCCGTCTGAAGGGTGGGAATATTCCGACAGTGTCACCGCCGGATGGACCACGACCGAATCCCGACGATAGTATTTGAGAGCGCGCTCCCTCGTATATTCGGAATTGGAGACAAGCATATCCGGACGATCCGCCGCCTCACGATCCCACACCCGCAGATACGACAAATATAATCGACCCAAAAACCGACCCGGACCACGTAGCCGTGCCGTATCGAGATACCGTTCGTTCGTATCCCACAAAAGACGCATCGGCGAATGGAGATACGCGATATGCATCGTGCGAAGTCTGGTCACGATTCCATTGGACCACGCACCAGAAGAAGATATGACGGTATCGAACTCACGCAGATCGAGCGACTCCGCAGCCACGGCAAAGAGTGGAAGGAGGAATCGGTACCGCTTACGGAAAAATTTCGGGAGTTTCTGCAAAAAAGAGGTCCGTATCTCGCGTCCCGAAAACCGCCCTTTCATCGCGTCCGGATCATACAGAAGCGTATAGATCGGCGCTTCCAAATCGAGCTTGATCAGGCTTTCCAACACACGCTCCGCACCCCCGTACGACACGAGAAAATCGTGAACGAAAGCAGTCTTGTTTTTTGAAGAGACTTGTTTCATTGTTACATTGACTCATTGTTCAAAAACGGCTCGCTGAATACGAAACGGTCATTACATATTCAACGTCGTATGAGTGCCGAAACTTCTTCCGCGCACTTCGCCCAGTCGAACCGTTCGGCATTCGCTCGGCCTTTTTCTATTATACCACTCCGCAGGGCCGAGCTGGAAAGAACCTCCCAGATACGGTCAGCGATCGATTCGACCGAAAGCGGATCCGCGTACAAGGCGCCTTTTCCCCCGATTTCCGGAAGCGACGAAATATCGGACGTCACGACCGGCACACCGACCGTCTGCGCCTCGATCACTGGCAGACCGAAGCCCTCATACAGCGACGGGAACACGAATACATCGGCCTCGGAAAGCAGTTCCGTCTTTTCTTCGGCACTCACATATCCCATTTCGATAATATCGCCCCGATACTCCGACGCTTCGATCGCATCTTGTACCGCTTCATATCCATACCCGGGTTTCCCAGCAAGCACGAGCCGATGAGGGATAGCTTTCTTCTTTTTCAAAATATCGAATGCTTCCACGATTCGTCGGACGTTCTTCCGTTCCTCGATCCGCCCGATAAATAACAAATATGGTTTTTCAATTCCCCGTTCCCGTTTCGAAATTGTTCCGTCCGTATGTGGACGGAATTCCGGCTTCCCCTCATACACCACCCGTATCCGCTCAGCCGGAGTCCCATAGAGCCGTATCAGGTCCTTTTTCGTATTCTCCGACACGGCAATGACCGTCTCGGCCGCCCTACACGAGAACCGGATCACTGCGCGCATATAGGTTCGCTCCCACGGGGAATAGCTTTCCGAGGAAAACTCGTATTCAAGCCCATGCACGGTGACGATTGATTTTTTAGGGTGAATAAACGGCACCGTGTGCGCCGGGACGAACAATATGTCTGGTCGATGTAACAGCATCTCAAGTGAAAGACGGACATGCGTCCAAAATCGCGGCGCCCGAAGCGACCTGACTTCCCATGATGCCGGTAATTCGAAATCAGGACCCTGGCCGTGACGGACATACAAAATCACCCGCTCATTTCGGAGTGGGTCACGAAGGTGTGAAACGACCTGGTACGCGTATTCCTCGATACCGGTCCGATTCCGCAGGAATGCCCGCGACGAATCTATTCCTATTATCATACTGATAACTGACAACAACCGAAATACCGTAGTACGTCGTCGATTCAAGGTTGCGAATTGCGAATCGTGAGTCGTGAGTCGCGAAGTCTATTTCCCCAGCATGATACTCCGTTTGTACGCGTCGAGATTCTCGAGCACGATACCGGTCCCGCGCGCCACGCAAAACGCCGGATCGTCCGCCACATAGCACGGCACGCCGATCGTCTTGCTGATGAGTTGGTCGAGGAAACGGAGCTGGGACGTCCCACCCGAGAGCACCATGCCTTTGTCCATGATATCGGCCGAGAGCTCCGGCGGGGTCTCTTGGAGGACCTGCTTCACCACATTGATGATCTCGCGAAGCTCATCTTGGACCGCTTCGGTTACCTCGTTGGACGAGATGGATACCGTTCGCGGAAGTCCGCCCATAAGGTCACGCCCGCGGATATCCATGTGATCCTCCTTGACCTGTGCGATGGCGGCACCGATCTTGATCTTGAGCTCTTCCGCCGTCCGTTCGCCGATCGCAAGACTATACTTGCGCTTGATATAGTCCGAGATGGCCAGGTCGATGCGGTTCCCGCCGACGCGTGCCGACGCCGACGCAACCACGCCACCGAGCGAGATGACCGCGATTTCGGACGTTCCACCGCCGATATTGATGATCATATTCCCCTGCGCGGTATGGATGGGGATTCCCGCCCCGATGGCCGCGAGGATCGGCTCCTTCACGACGTAGGCCGCACGTGCGCCGGCTTTGTTCGCCGCATCGATGACCGCGCGCCGCTCCGTCGAGGTAACGCCGGCCGGGATGGAAAGCACGACTTCGGGACGAATCAATCGAAACCTGCCGGAGACCTTCTGTATGAAATACCGGAGCATCGCCTCGGTCACCCGATAGTCCGCGATCGCCCCGTCACGGAGCGGTTGGGACGCGACGATCGTATCCGGCGTACGGCCGATCATCTCCTTGGCCTCGTTGCCCACCGCAAGCACCTTGTTCTCGAGCACCGAGATCGCCACGACGGACGGTTCATTCACCACGACGCCCTTGCCCGGCACGAACACGAGCGTGTTCGCGGTTCCGAGGTCGATGCCGATTTTTTGCACGAATGGATTCATATCAGTTCAATAACCAAACACCACATTCCAATCATCAAACGAAGCATCTCCCGTTATTTTTGGTTTTTGGAACGTGATCATCGGTCATTCACCCGACGTATATCCGCCCCGAGTGCTGCGAGTCGTTCCTCGATCCGCTCATATCCGCGGTCCACCTGATAGATATCTTCGATAACCGTCTTGCCCTCGGCTGCGAGCGCCGCGATGATGAGCGCCGCTCCGGCCCGGAGATCGTAGCTCCGTATCGTCGTACCGCGAAGCTTCGCCGGCCCGCGGAAAAGCACCTGATGAGGGTTGAGTACCGTCGCGAAGGCCCGCATCTTCTCGAGTTCGGCCACATAATTGAATCGCCCCTCGAAAACCGTGTCGAAAAGAAGTGTCTCACCATCGGACAGCGTTGCCAAGACCCCAAGCGGCGCCTGCACATCCGATGGGATCCCGGGATAGGTACGCGTATCGATCTTCGGAACGGCGACAAGGTGCTCCGCCGGGACGACCGTTATCGAGTCCCCGTCGATCCGGAAATCGGCTCCGAACTCACGTAATTTCTCGAGCACGATGTCGAGATGATCTTCGCGCGCGTTCACGACCGTAATCGGACTGCCGGTCGCCACCCCGAGGATAAGGAAGGTCGCCGCCTCATTGGCATCCGGGATAACCGAGTACTCCGCGCCCGAAAGCGATGCTGCTCCTTCGATTTCGATGACATGCGTCCCGAGACCGGACACTTTCGCTCCCATTTTTTCGAGAAATCGTCCGAGATCCTCGACATGCGGTTCGGCTGCCGCGACCCGAATGACCGTCTTGCCCGACATTCCCGCCGCGAGCATCATCGCGTTCTCGGTCGCTGTCACGGACATCTCACGCAAGGCGATCTTCCCAGGCTTCCGACCGGACGCATCGATACGGTATCCCTTGCCGTCGCCCTCGATAACGACACCGAGTTTCCTGAGCGCATCGAAATGCGTGCCCACGGGTCGTACACCGATGA
This sequence comes from Candidatus Moraniibacteriota bacterium, assembly GCA_903893925.1. Classification (GTDB taxonomy): domain Bacteria; phylum Patescibacteriota; class Minisyncoccia; order Moranbacterales; family UBA1568; genus JAAXTX01. The sequence goes on along the minus strand of CAITOC010000022.1, from coordinate 2,674 downwards.
CACATCCACCGGGATGCGCGAGGGAAAAATGATCGAACCGGGCCGAGAGCGATCCGAGCAACAGGATCGAAGAGCGGATCTTCTTTACAGGCATCGTGTCCATCCGTGAAGGATCGACGGTTTTCGGCGTCACCGCGACCGTCCGCTCGTCGCGCCATTCCACAGAGACTCCCATGCTTTCGAGAATTTCGAGCAGACGAAACACGTCCTCGATACGCGGGACGTTGCCGATGACACTCGTTTCTTCGGAAAGAAGGGTCGCGGCCAAAATCGGCAATGCCGCGTTCTTCGAACCGCGGACGTCGATGGTTCCTCTGAGTTGTTTTCCTCCTTCGATTTCAAATCGTTCCATACCTGACATTCTAGCCGAAATACCCCACCAAGGCAAGGGGGAAAAGCCCGAAAGAAGCCCATAAATATGCGATTTTCGATATACAAAAAAAGAAAACCCCGAAAGGGGTTATCTCATACGTATGGTTGCCGGGGGTGCGGACACCGCCGTGCAGGAGGAAAGAGGATTCATTCCTTTTTATGGTTGCCGGAAGGTATTCCGGGTGTTTATGTTTCTTTCTGTTTTTGTTTTTGTAAACGTGCAGGCCGTCCTTTTCTTTCGGACGGGAGGGAAACCCCGGATATCAGAGTCTCTCTCCCGCCGGAAAAATTAGGACAGGTAGACACCTTCCCGCGTCTCACGGGCAAGCAGGAGCCGTATCGATATGATCATCGCGGCGACCTGAGCCAAGGCAAATACTGTGGTTGTCAGAAGCTCCGCGACGCCATACAGGTCTCCCGAGAGCGACCGCGCGTATGCTTCGGCCTCCGGGAAAATCCCGTTCGACAGGAGAGCGATCTTTCCGCCGAGAGAATTGCCGTTCCCGAGATCGACAGCAACGCCGGAGACCGTCGGAACACCTCCCCTACACAGAGTCAGGGCGTCATCTTTCGTCAGGGTAGTCTGAACTTCATTCCCGGCGACCGTTCCGAACATCTCGACGGTCAGCATCGTCTCACGCCCCTCGAAGAACACTTTCTTCACCGCGATACCGATCTCGCGGAACTGGGGATCGAGAATGTTCTGACAATGTTTCTCGCTCTTCATCCATGCGACGTGTTCACTGCCCGGGTCGGTATAATGTATGGCAAGGTTCTCCCCCGCATACCGATACCCATATCCCACCTTGTCCATAAATGACCACGGGGTCAGTCCGGCAGGCGACGTGTGCGCGAAGTACCCATTCTTTTCCATATCGGAAAGTTTCAGCGCGGCAGCCTGTTCAAGTGTCGGGCTCACTGTGAGCTCGGGAATATTCCGGCCTTTGCGCTCCTGGTTCGCAAGCGCGACGGCAGTCTCCACCCACGGAGACTGTCCGCTCGATGCGGAAACACCGCTCAGAGGAACGGCGATCGTCGCGAGAAAGATGATGATGGGAAGTATTCGTTTCATAGGTTTGTTTCAAAATAAGAAGGGAAAGCGGGCGTTTCACCCTGGAAACACCCGCTTTCTTCTCATTTACAAGTCCATTATAGCACGAAAAATCTCCTCGGTCAAACGTTTTTTACAACCACGGTCGGATTGCCGGCGCCGGCGCCACGGACGAAGTCGTACGCGGCAAGCGCGGCCACCGCTCCCTGGCCGGCGGAGATATTGTTCTGACGGTACGGAAGGTCCGTCACGTCACCGGCCGCGAAGATGCCCGGCGTTGAAGTTTCGAACGTCCGAGGATTGACGACGATCTCGCCGAGCCGATTGCATTCGACGATATCACGGACCGGTTCCGCATTCGGCATCATGCCGATCTCGACAAACACACCATCACAGGATAATTCCCTCTTCTCATTCGTCGCGAGGTCCTCATAACGAAGTGCCGTCACTTTCCGCTCACCGACGATCTCTTCGGATTTGGCGAGTCGGACCGTCGCGACCTTGTCGGATCCAAGCACGCGGTCATGTAAGACCGGATCCGCGGTGAAATCGGGATCAAGCGTGAGGATGGTCACCTTCGTGGCATACGGGATAAGGTCTTCGACCGCCTCGAATGCGGAGTTGCCACCACCGACGACCGCGACATGCTTGTTGCGGAAGAACGGTGCGTCACAGGTCGAGCAGTACGCGACGCCCTTCCCCGTGAACGTTTCCTCACCGGGAACGCCGAGGTGCCGATGTCGGACACCCGATGCGACGATGACCGACTTCGTCTCGAAAGTCTCGCCCCTTTCCGTCTTCACCTCGAATGAACCGTCGGGAAGTTTCGTCACGCCCGTCACTGATTCGTCGAGACGGATATCGAGTCCGTCCTGTGCGCGGAGGTGTTCCTCGAGCCGGGATGCGAACGCATATCCGGCGATCGAGACGTCCCCTATCCAGTTCTCGATGGTCGCCGACACCGAAGACGACCCCCCGATCGTTCCGGTAAGCAGGAGCACTCGCATCTTCTTGCGTGCGGCATACACTCCGGCCGAGACTCCCGCCGGCCCGCCTCCGATAATGATGACGTCGTAAGACATATATTTTTTATTTCCGATTATCCCGACACATACTTAGAGCCTATCCGTTAGGGTCTCCGTCACGAGCCGTATGAGCTTCGAGCGGAAAGGCAGGTAACCCGCGGAGCCCTATCTGTAGATAAGGCGACAAGGGGTACACGCGTTTACGCCGAAGATCATAGGCGCAGTA
>CAITOC010000021.1 GCA_903893925.1 Candidatus Moraniibacteriota bacterium | reverse complement strand
TCATTCAATTCGCGATTGATCGAATTCAGAAAGATAAATCGTTCTTTGCTCATATTGTCATATATGTATTCCACCACCTTCGTCATCTCGCTCTTGAACCGTTTTTTCCGATCATCGCTCCATTCAAAAAGAGGACTTTGTATCGTCTCGATATTCACACTGTCGAACCCCAGGCCAAGGACGTAGAGGAAATTATCGAAGAGTGAGTCGACCGACGTCGGCAGTACCCCGAACAACACGCACCGGTTCCGCTGGTCGATACGTTCCACGAGGAGCGGAACGGTGCGCATGACACTGTCGAAAGAACCTTCCTTCTCCCTTGTCCGCCTCGCCTTGTCATGGTACGATTTCCGCCCATCGAGCGTAAGGGACACTTTCACGTCGGCATCCCTGAAAAAATCGAGGTTTTGCTCGTTCAAAAGAATACCGTTCGTGCCGATCGAAATAATGAGATTCTTCCCGTTCCGAACGGCCGTTTTCCTGGAAAAGGTTATCACCTGCTTCAAAAGTGGGAAGGCAAGCAATGGTTCCCCGCCATAGATCATCAGCAGTTTCGTTTCGCCGGGCGATGAAAGGAAGATGTCGAGTATCTTCTTTGCCTGTTCGAGACGAAATACCCGACCGTCTTTGTTCACGAAACAGTATTCGCAATCCAGGTTACAGCTCGTCGTCAAGGCAAAACGGAGGGCGTATATCTCCTTGGCGTTTTTTTTCCTGACTACCATTCCTTTTTTCATAGTCATTTGGCAAGATGATACTTCGATTCCGATCCGGGGAAAAACCCTCTGTACTGTCCGCTCGATTATCGGCTTGTTAGATTTATTTTTTTCGCCAGATCACGATATTCCTTGGTTCCCAACAGTTCCAGAAAAATATCCCGACTGCTCCCTCGTGCCGACACATCGACATTTCTTGTCGCTGAATACATATAGGTATCGATCCGAGAAAAATCATACCGCCTCAACAGTTCCAACGTTTCCACCAGGTCCTGCCTCGTTTCTTGCGGAAACCCGACGATGATATCGGTCGTGATATGTGCGTCCGGAATCGTTCCGAACAGCCGGTCGAGTATCCTTCCCAATCGGGCCTTCGTATACTTCCTCCCCATACGTCCGAGCATCATATCCGACCCGGATTGTATCGGGATACTGATATCCTTGTCTATCCGGTCGTTTTTCAACAGTGCGATCAGGGTATCCGTGAAGTCCGTCGGGTACAGTTCGAGATTGACGATATTCAAATCCGTCTCGGACAGGATATATCCGACCAGATCGGAAAATATGAACGCTCCGTCCTCTGAGTCTGTCCAATCACCCACGCACGGACCGCCAAATTCCATCGCCGTAAACCCATGCCCGATAAGTCGTTCGATTTCTTTTCGTATATCGGAAAAGGGGACGTTCTCGACCCTATTAGAACGAGGACAGACACAGTACGTACAACCGTTGCCACAACCGGACTTGACGAGCACCGTTCCGACCGACCCTGAAACTTCCCGAAAGACACTCTTCCGAACGCGATTCCCTCGATGTCCCTTGAGGTACGAGGCGACGTCCGTATCCGATAGCGATATGACCGTTCCCGTTTTCGATAACGGCTCCGTATGTGACACTGAGCAACCAGTGACGATGACCGTCGCGACAGGGTTGATTTCCTTGATGTGACGAATAAAATCATCCGATAATTTTTCCAGATAGCCTGTAATCGGACAGGTGTAGACCACGACATATCCTGCGTCACAGGCGACTGATTCCTCTTCCGCATCACGAAAGAAAGACCGGTCACTGCCATATGACTGATTATAAACGGAAAAGTCTCCATTTAACAACTCCGCCAGTCTCTGCGACCGGAACCGGTTGAAGGAGCATCCGTACGATTTTATGAATAT